>JAEOSY010000449.1 GCA_016840125.1 Candidatus Helarchaeota archaeon
AGATAGTGCGCCCCCTCCTCGGTTTTGATTCGCATCACCATCTCACAAGTCGGGCAAAATTCCACCTTATCCCTCTCACAAACCTCTTTGATTCTACATTTAGTATAGTAGACATCTACCATGTATAAACTTTGTTAGTTATAAGAGGAAGTAATTATTTTTTATTTCGTATTTCAATATCCTCGAACACCCCTGAGATGTCCCCCTGCAATTGCCCCGCGAGAACCCGAGCTGATATGGTAGCAACCTCCTGAAAAGCTGAAATATAAATTAGAAAACCGAATGTTTCTAACCAGTTAGGGTTAAACGGTGACAAAAATTAGATTATTAAAAGTTAACAAATTTGTTAAAAGTTGACAACACCGTTAAAAGTTTACAACGTTTAACTCTTCAAAAAGTGGGGGAAGGGTTTCAAGCTTCAAAATGTCCAAGATGTTCTAGATTTCCGAAAACAGTTAGTCACCCCAGAAAAAATTGATGAGCAATGGGAAGGATTTATTGCTCCAATCTTAAAAGGAATACAATTTAATTTGCAAAAAGCATCATCCTGGATTTGATGTTGTACCTTATATTTTTTAATTCCTCGTCTAAATAAATCCTTGCTCAGACATTGATTAATATGAATCGTTGCGGCATTTTCTCCATGATCCACTCCAGTAATACAATTTATTGGAATCATAAATTGAACATTTTTTATGAGCTGAGTAATGAATATAGTAGATAAATGCATAAAGCCAAACACTTTTTTCTTTGGAGTTTATTCATGAATTCGAATTGTGTAAATTTTCGAAAAAAAGAGATCTTTCACAACGTCAAAAATTTCATAAAAATATAGTTAAAAGCCTATTCGCAAATTTAACATCCTCTGTGATTTTGTTAGCAGGACGAATTCTGAACGATTTTGGAAGGTGTGGATCTTAAAAATGAAAAGTCTACATACAATAGTAGAACCAATCCGAGATGAAAAGTTCTTATCTTTAAGGAATCAGAATTTGCTCAAATGAAAAATGCTGGGAAATTAATAGTATAGGTCAGTCCATCTGCCAAATTACCTGAGTGGCAAAAATACCGTTTAATTCCCAGACTCAATCATTTTGAGGAAAAAAAGTAGTGGAAGGAGGGGGGCCCTTCCATTTAAAACCACTTTTTACTGAAATTGACATTAAATTTAAATACAGAATATATTCTAATTCCCTTAGTAGAGGACTGCACTGATGCTAGGAAAGAAAATCACGTTATTATGAAGATTGAAAAGTAATCTATTGGCTTTAAATGAGGGTAGTTATTGATGAATGAGAAGGATTGGCTCAGAGATATTTTTCCCTCCTGCCCATATTTTTCGAGGCGAACACGTGAATATTACCACTGCTCTCACCCTGATCGCCAAGGTGGTGCATGTAAATTCATCTTATGTCCTCGAACCCGACTATCTAAAAACTTAGATCGCAACCAGAAATCGTTGTCTTCCTTTTTTAAATAACCGCGTTTCTTCTTGAACCATTCATCTTTATTGTAAATGACTTTTGTCGGAAAAATTTTCACTTATACTATAGTCTATATGTCTTTAAATATCGGTCTTTTAGTACTTCACATAAGATTAAAAGGATGTAGCGAGAATAGACTGACTGAATTTGACATAAAATATGAGCGTCTGTGGGATTACGAATGACCTTTGTGAATCTGCGGGATGACGATGGGGATAACGGATCCCGCGAGCGAAAACCGGTGCAGATTGAGCTGGGGGTGGAATATAATGAGTATGAGGAGAAGGAGATAAAAATTATCAAAGTCTATACCCCTTATGATCCGCCATTGATTCACGATTATAAAAAGCTTAGCTGGAGGCGGGCTCAATACCGCCCTGAACGCCAGGACGGTAAGGTCTTATATTGGATTTTTGCAGAACGTGTGTTAGATGACGTATTAGCAATTTTAGAGAAGCATGGCTATTATTTGAAAGATAAAAAATTAAAAGATCGTATGAAAGCCGCCGCATTAGAGGCTAAGAAAACCTTCGCGGATTATGACGTCGATAGCGACAATCTGAAATTTATTTCTGAAGCAGCACGTCCAGCTACTAACCGCTGGGCTGAACGGGTGTTACGGGAACAATATAATTTTCAAATATTGATGGAACAAAACCCTAATTTGGATATTAAATTTAGCTATGACAACTCTCGAGAAGTTCAAGTAATCATGAAGGACATTAATGCAACCTTTACAGTTGCAGTTCCTTTAAAATACCCCGATGACATTCCCGTAACTAAACTAGAGGGTAGCTGGAAGGAGACGAATTTCACTGATCAATCAGAGATTGCTTATTATAAAAAGGTTATAGTGGCCTGCTTGGGTGATATTAAAAAACGTTGGACCCCTAAAATGACCATCGCCCATTTCATTAAATTGTTTGTGCATTACCTAGCAGCTGCCCAGTATAGTGAGCATTTAGAAGAAAAAAAAGTTGAGGAAGCCGATTAGATTAAATTTTTAAGAAGATTTCGTGGTTGCTAAGGTTTTTTTTCTTTCTAATTCCCCGTTGATCAATTACAACATTTACTTTTGTATAAACTCTCCAATTTTTGTCTGAACTTGATCAACTTCCACTGAAGAAAGGATCTCAGCTAAATCTCGCCAAATTGGATTAACTTTATGCCCTTTTTGATACATCCGCAGCAATTTTAATAATTTATGTAAGTCAATTTCCTTTACAAGTTTCAAAACAAGGTATTTACTTTGTAGAGCGGAGTCGTCTTCTACAGACATAGTTTCTTTACCTCTTCAATTCCCTAATTTACCTTACTATAAAACTATAACTGAAATCATTATTTAAACATAAATATCAGTTTGATTTTATCCATTTGAACAAATTTTTTTTATTAAGTGAATTAAGTTAATAAATTTCATAAGTAATCAATCGTCTCTCCTATCCATAGTGAAGGATGATGTGTTCAAAACACAAAACTACCAAAAAATGGAAACCACAAAAGTATCCACAGAGACGAAAACTGTTTAGTTCAGATACTCTTAGACGAATAAATAAAATCCTTTTTTGCCAAAATTCTGGTAGGAAAAATCGAAAGTGTAACAAATATATTCCTGTGAGGTCTCCCGAAAGACAAAAACATCATATAATTCCGTTATCGGAGGGTGGTACAAATAACTACACTAACATCATAGTTTGCTGTATTGAATGTCATTTCAGTTTTCATCAGGATGCGTTTCTAGCGCGTGGCCTTACTCTCGAACAGTTTCGAGCAAGTATCTATTCTACCCATCAAGAAAATAAAAGGCGAAATAAAGAAAGCTTTTTAATCGATGTAGGAAGGCGAGGGTTGGGGTTTTTACCTAATCGATTAAAGTAGAGATTTGATATGAACCAAGTAATAACAGCTAGCAATCTAATAAAAGAAATAAATTGTCAAATTAAACATTCAACAGCTCGTCATCTTTTAATCTTTGACTTAGACGATACCATTTTTAATACTTCATATAGAAGATTTTATGTATATGAATTTTTGCTGAGACCCCAATTTGATTTACCAAAAATTAACCTTAATTCATTTAAAAATAGTTATAATTTCATCCCCTTTATCAAAAACCATCCATCATTTAAAATTAACCATTCAAAAATTATAAACATTCGCAATAGAATGATTCTATCAAACTTTTTGCTCTATTTGGATCAACCTTATTTTGGTGTGAGTAAATTTTTGAAACACCTTAATGGTTTAAATGTTGATTATATTTTCCTCACGGGGCGCCCAGAGGGTTCAATGAAGGTTGAAACTAATGAATCTTTAGGAAAATTTGGATTAATAAACCCAAATTTTGTTCAAAATTATCTTCTCATGAAAAAAAATCGATTCATGCCTGATAATATCTTTAAGAAGATTGAACTTACACATATTCTCGATCTTTTTCCTGAGCGAAAAATCATTATCTTTGATAATGAATCGGAAAATTGTAGAGAATTTAATGAGGTTCTCCCTAATGATGCGATTGTCGTGCGTTTTAATGCAGTACAGAAAAAAGTTTGTCATTTTCAGGGAATGGTCCTTAATACATGGTTATCTTAAAATATACAACTTCTTTTCCCAGCTGTAGAGTCTTTATATTCCTACAAGTTTATATCTTATTAAGTTAATAAGCTTAATAATATTCACAGTGGTGATTTCAAATTCGAAAATTAAGTGTAAATCGAATACATATTGCTTTTCAAGGATTAGAAGTCGAGCGAATATCCAACCCCATTACAAAAATTAGGGCTGAAAAGGCCTATATTTTTATATTTCAGGATGTAAAGACTGAACAATTCATGCAACAATTCACTCTAATAAAAAATAAGTTAGAAGAAAACAAGATAGAGGTCGTACAAAAGGGGATTAATATTCATGATTACATTGATGTTATCCAAAATATATCTAAAGTTATAAAAGGCGAGCGTGATAATGACCCCGGTACTGAAATTTTCATAAATTTGTCTGTTGGGACAAAAATTACTGCAATCGCAGCGATGGATGCTTGTCGGTTCTGGGATTGCATTCCTTACTATGTTGTTCCTGAACGTTATATATCTGAAAAAGAGGTAACAAGAGATACTATTGCGCTGAGTTCAGGTGAAATGGAAATCTTCGAACCACCTTCATTTAAATTAAACAAACCACAACCTATTTTAATCGACGCACTTAAAATTATTGAAGAAAAGGGAACTGGAATACATAAAAAGGAATTTAGAAAGAAGCTTTTGGCAAGAAAAATGCTAAAAATTCAAAAAAAATATGATAACCCTAGAGATCCAAAAAAATTATCTGCTGAATATATGGCTATGAACCAACAATTTATTTTCCCACTCCGAGATAATTGGAATTATATTGAAGTTTCAGATGAGAAGCGAAATCAAAAAATTACTCTAACTGATACTGGAGTTGAGGCTCTTCAAATTTTTAAATACTTCATTTAACACAATCGCCGATTATATCTGACTGAATAATTAGTATTTGTTAAGCTTATTAAGTTAATAATCTTTATATATAACAACGATTTTTAAATATCGGCACGATTTTAGGATGAAAGTAAGAGATTTTTTAGGTAAGTAAAAATGTCTAAATTAATAGTGTATGGCGGCATTTCCACTATTGGAGGGAACTGCGTAATTATTGAAGAAGATGGACATCGTATTATGATTGATAATGGGATGTGCTTTTCAACAGAAAATGATTTTTATAAGGATTTTTTAATGGCTCGAAAGAATAATGATATTCGGGATTATTTGGAGCTTGGACTTATACCCCCCATTAATGGAATTTATGGAAAAGAAGTCATCGACGATGTTTGTTTGGATGAAATAGATCCTGAAGGACATAGCTTATTTGATTCAGATCTACAGAGCTATGAATCATACAATCAGGAGAAAAAACAGCCATTTATAGAGGCCATCCTGATATCGCACGCTCATTTAGATCATATTCGAAATCTGCTGTTTATGGATCCAGAAATCCCCATTATCTGTTCCCAAATTACTTATGATTTGTTCCAAATTATCTCCGATTTTGGAGATGATTATCTAAATTATATTCATGCCGAGAAAGGAAAATTAGGTGACACATCTTATTTTCCTGGTGCAATAAAGAAAAATAAGGTTAGAATCCCTCGAAATTTTATCGTTCTTGAACCTAATAAGCCTCACGAGATCGCTAATTTTAGCATAACTGGTTATCCCACTGATCATTCACTTTCTGGAGCAATGGCTTTTCAAGTACGTACTCAAAAAGGAAAACAAGTTGTCTACACTGGTGACATCCGTTTTCATGGCCTTCCTCAGGATGTAAATAACTCTAATCATTTCGTAGATACCATTAGTTTTACCACAACAGATGCTTTAATAACCGAGGGTACCCGTATCGATGATGAGAAACTCGTTAGTGAGGAAGATGTATACAATTTAACACTAAATCGTATTAAACGCGATAAAGCCGCTCTTAATAAGCTCGTTTTAGTTTCTTTCCCATGGAAGAATCTTTCGCGTTTTCAAACTGTATATCGAGTTGCCCGTAAATTAAAAAAGACTCTTGTTGTTCAACCCAAATTAGCATATATTTTACATAACCTCGGACCTCGCACCTCACTCGGAATTAAAGACATACTAAAAAATGATGATATTCGGATATTTCTCCCACGTTTAAGATCTATGACATACTCCTTGGGCGATTATGTGGGTTCCAAAGAATGTTTATCTTACAATATTCACTGGAACAAAGCGAAAAACAAAAAGTATCTTTACACTGACCTTTACGGGAAAGATAAGTTATTAAAAGCCTACGAAATGCATGAACATCCCGAAAAATACATAATTCATTTAGAATTTTATAACATCAACCAATTAATTGATATTAAACCCCCCGAACAAAGTATTTTCTTCAATATGAAAACCGAACCCTTTGATGATGAAGGGGTGCTTGAACTGAAAGTTTTGGAACAGTGGATGCATTACTTCAAACTGAATTTAATCCCTATTCACGCCTCCGGACATGCCCCTGGCTCGCATATTCTCGAAATGATCGAAAAAATTAATTCTAAGACGATTTTCCCAATCCACACTGAAAAGCCTGAGTTGTTTACGATGAAAAACGCTATAAAAAACATTGAACTTGGAAAGGCTTACGAAATCTAAAACTTACTTCTCCCCTCACTTTTTGTAAGAAACCTCATCTTTAAAATTTTACACCAGCACGTCGTAACAACAAAGTTAAAACCTTCGCTACTTTCACAGGAAGCTCCTGAATTTTTTGAGGATCAACAACTATGAAGTTATTTGCACCGTAAATTTGCTCCTGATAATTTTTTGCCGAATCTACACTGACACACAATGTCTGAACCCCTAATTTTTGTGCGAATTCGATAGCTTGGCGCGTGACATTGATCCCAATATTCCCTCTGCCGTAAGTAAAACGCCCCGCAGGGTAAGTTCCACTAAGACGCCCCCTAATAAATTCATAGGAAATAGCAGCAGGTTGGCCATCACTCAAGACCATCAAAATTTTAACCCGCTTTCTCGTTTTCAATAGTTTTTGAGTGACATATTCAATGGCATTGTGATCAGAATTATCACATAGTGCATTTATCATACCTAATTTGTTTTTACAATTTGTATAATTCTCGGTAAATTCTTTGTAGCAAAATACAGTGAAGACTTCTTGGTTTATGGAAGGCGGAAAGGGAACCGATCGCCACCTTGGAAGATTCACGTCAGCACGGCGAAGATGAGGATAATATCGGGCATCTTCAAATGAAATATCTGTCCAGCCATATATCGAAAAACTTAAATCAAGTGAATGCAAGACTTCCCCAAATAATATTGCCGCTTTTTGGGCATTTACAATTTTGTCGCCATGCATACTTCCGCTTTGATCAATCAATAATGCGATTGCAATTTCATTTTTACCTTTTTCAATGAGGTTTTTCTTGAAAATATGAGGATCTTCATTAACCATTCCTCTAACCATTTTTCGCGAATCTAACCGTCCAAATTTTAATCTTGATGTTGTTTTAGATCCACTCTTAAATAACGCCTTAAATTGGTTAATAGTTACTTGAATGAGCGATCGTAACGAATTATAAATATTTTGAAAATGATGGTCCGTTCTACTTGAGGGGTTTAATTCAATTTCTACTCCAATATCAAAAGTTTTTGTATAGAACACATCCTTATAAATTCCGTGAGATTCTAGAGCTTTTACAATTTCTTTTACTTGCTCCTGAAGATCCCTATCCCTTAATAAGTTATAATTGCGCTTAACTAAATCATCAATTTTAATCCTTATTGCTGCGGGACTTATTAGACCTGATTTCATTGGGTCTATCTCATCGATATTTACAATAATTACTTCAGACGTACCTTCCTGATTAATTTCACCCGAGCCACTTTCCTCATCTCTTCCCAGAGACTCACCTTTTCCGTCCCCTGCGGACTCTTCCTTTCCTCCTGATTTACCTCCCCCTTCTGCTTCTTGTGATCCCCCCGACTCTGACCCACCTTTGCCTGCCACTTCCCCATCTTCATCACCTTCATCACCTTCACCGCCTCCCCCACTACCTCCTTCTTCACCTTGTTCATCACCTTCACCGCCTCCCCCACTACCTCCTTCCTCACCTTGTTCATCACCTTCACCGCCTCCCCCACTACCTCCTTCCTCACCTTGTTCATCACCTTCACC
>JAEOSY010000450.1 GCA_016840125.1 Candidatus Helarchaeota archaeon
GACTTTACAAGTACAATTAACAACTTGGGCATTAATAGATTTGTGGCTAAAACGATACAATATTAAATCTGAAAGATTATATTATCATCAGTTCGAGTTTCTAATGAAATATTTTTCACCTATAGTTGCCTCTTTAATAAATCGATACCGATTTAACAATGTCAATAAAATAAGAATTCTAGATAGGGACTATTATGAATTTGAACATAAAATAAGAAATTGTACAGGCACGCCTCTCTTAGATGGAGGCGTGCATTACATACGGATGAAATTAATTAAGCAGACATTCGACAATGTACATGCATCCGTAGATAATCAATTAAAATTAAGAGACCATCCACCTGAAATATATACTAAAACAATTCGGACTAAGCTTAAAGAAAAATTTTACGTTCAAAGGAAGTTACCTAGTAAAAAAAGAATAAAAACTTAATTTTTTTAAAGAGGTCTTTAAAATGGTTGTCGAAAAAATAGAATCTGAAATAAATGAAAAGGATGATAAGCTATCCAATAAAACTGAATTAGGGCGGGGGCAATTGAAAAAGCCCCATACTGAAAAAGAACTTTCAGAAGAGATGAAAGATAGAATTATTCTATATTCTTTCAAAAGCGTATTATGGCTAAGAATTTGGAAAAAATTATATGATATTGAGAAAAAACTCTTTGCTCTCCCAAATTTTGAGGGTTTTTTTTATAGCCATTTGAAAGGTAGCAAAGAATTAGATATCAAAAAGCTTTTCGAGAAAAAACTCTCCCCTCAAAAACTGTCAAAATTAATTCTATTTGATTCAGATATTGAGGAAGATTTGACAAATAAACAAAAAGATTCTCTCAATTTTTTGAAAATCTTAATAGATTTAAACGCAATAACTTATAGATCTAGTAAGAGAAATGGAAAATTTCTGATTATTTTGAATTCAAGGAGTCCTAAACTCACTCAAGTAACTCAGTTATTAAACGAAAAAGGTCTTATGGTTGTACGTAATGCGCTATACAAATTATCGGCCTTCATAATTAATGGTAATAAATATAAAATTGTGGAAATCAAAAATAACAAATATAGAATCACAGAACAGGGTTTAAAATTATGGGATATTTTATTTGAGCAAAATAAAGGGAAATTTACGGATATTTCAAAGGTTATAGAAAAGTATATTGATTTAATTAATAATCTGAGGAATGAAGAGAAAAAATTCTCTAAAGAGATTAGAAAATCTAGAAAATATTTGCTGAAATTAAACAATGTACTGAATGATGAAATTTTAAAATTTAACAAAAACCGGGAAGAGTTGGAACAAAAAATAAAAAGTTTAAAAGAAGTCCTTGATAAAGAGAAAAAAACCACTAGTATCGAAGATTTAGAAGATATTTTTCTTGAATATTATACAAAAAATAAAAAATTGAAAGAGTTTGATATTTTAAGTCATATTTCGGAGCAGGGCAAGGAATTAAATCAGGAGATAACTAAAGACCTCAAAAATCTACTTTTATACGAAAGCAGATTGAACATTATTACAAGAGATTTAAGAGTAATGAACGATGTTGAAGAAATTGAACAAAAAATTAATGAATCTGAAAATGAATTCTCTCTCTTAGAAGAGGAAATCGAAGAAAATTCTATTTTAAAAGAGGATCAGTATGATAAATATGAAGATTTCCTCTCTGATTTCGAAAAGTTTAAGAAAAACTTCGTGTAGATTTTAGGGGTGATGATTTATCTTGGATTTTTGGTTTAGAAATAAAAAAGGTTTTTTAAAAATAAGTGTAAATAGTAATGGTTACTATGATTTTAAAGCTAAAGGAACTCAAGATGATGTTCAAAACTTAATAAAATTTTTGTTAAAAATACTGCAACTGGGGCCAGCTATCACTCATTAAAAGAAGTTCCAACGAAATAATTTACGATAATAACAATCTCCTTATAACTTCTTATGGAAATTCTTCATTTACTTGTAACAAGCAATGAGATCTTACGGAACGCAACACTCTTGCGAAAACGAAAGTCTCTTGCGGTTTAAAACGAAAATTTCTTTCACTTTGACCGAAAAATTCTTGCGGAACGAAAATTCCTATCGGAGAACGAAAATCTCTTGTGGTGCTGGTAAACCTTTTTTCGTAAAGATTAAATTAAAAAAAGATATAGGGGGAGGGGATTGGGGTTAAAACTCGTTATTAGGGCAGTACCTTTCACTTTTCTTCACCTTCCCCTGATGCTGTTAACCCTCTCATCTTTTCCTATTTAAAACTAGTGCCTAATTTTTCTTGAAAACAAGGGAGTTCACAATTTTTGTTAATTGGTGGAGGTTCCAGCACTCGACAACAGTGTGACAGCTTCCTTCGTAAGCTGCCATGATTGAATCCCCGGTGTTCCAATGAAATCGCGGTTCTGGATTGAGCCAGATAACACGGCTCACTTTGCGGTTCCACAGCTCCAGAAGATCCCCCCGAGCGGGATTGTCATTGTTGCGGGCGTCGCCGATGATGATGAGCGTCGTCCGACTTGTCAAGTCCCCCCCGTAGTGGGATTGGAACGTGGAGAAAGCCGCCCCGAAGTCACTGTATCCATAGCGATCAACTTGGGAGTTTGTCAGTATGGAGTTGAAATCCAGCGTGTCTAAGAGCATGGGTCGCAGGTTTATCTCATCGATCTCACTCACGAAGACAAAGGACCTCACTCGTGAAAAGGCGCGGGAGAGATGTGACAGGAAATACAGGAAGAATTCAACGGTATCCTTCACGGATCCTGAGACGTCGCAAAGCGCAAATATTTCGGGTTTGGTGATTCGCCGTTTTTTGAAGGTTAATGCGATGGGATACCCCCCGTATTTCAAGCTGGACCTGATTGTTCTCTTGATATGAAGTTTACCTCGATCCACAATTTTATCTCGGAAGCTGATTCGCGTTGCAATTTTGTAGGCCAACTGCTCAATGAGCCGCTTGACGTCCCGCGCCTTACCGGTGTCAAGGTGTTCAAACGGCACCGTCATGAGGGGTAATTTTTCAGGAACTGGGACTGCTTGGGTCTGAGAACACCGCAATTGTAAGGCGATCATAAACATATTTTGAAAGTTCTGAAACTGAGTAAGGGCATACTCCGTGAGTTGGCTAGTTATTTCTTTGTCCTGCAGCGCACCTGCCATTTTAAACAGGAACTTATGCAATGCCAGTCTAATTTTCGGCCAATTGATATTCTTCAAGGCAACTTGCGGGTCATTGTTGTTAAACTCAATAAATTCGCGAACTATTCGCTGTGTATATTGGTCCAGCTCCGATTGGGAACTGTAAAAAAGCTGGTGAAACAAATCCTTATTGATACGTTCGTCCGGACTAAACTGGGTTAGCAATTCCCTTAGCTGTTCGACACCCTCGGGTGGGCGCGGTGGACTTATCCTCTTCGAGCCGCCACCTTTACCCCGGAAGTGTTTCTGAAACGTGAGATGGTGGGATTTGAAGGTTTTAGAAATCGAATCCAATGGAGAATTCTCTAACAATGGAAGTTGTTGAACTCGCTTTTCATGTGGCTGCTCTGTCGTCTCCTGTTGATTCAAAAAGAAGGCGTTAAACAAATAATCAAAGAGAGCGTAATCTCGTTGTGACTTAATGAGAGTGGAGCGTAGCGCATAATAGAATGCTGAAAAGTCCAGCAGGGGCGTCTGTAAGAGAGCATTCGCACAATCTAGGTCCTCTGCGGTAGTTATCCTTACCCCGCCCTGCCGGAGCAGTGAAATGAATTGAATTAATTTCGCATCCATGGTTTCACGCACTCAAAAGTTGTTGAAGTTCTTTTTTCAGGACCCCTTTTTCGAAGGAGAGGACTCCCGCCAAGAGAGATTTAGTCTGACTCGCGGGGTACTTCCGGTCAATGGCACCCAACCCTTGCAAAGCGAGCCGGCGAAGTCGGGTTGTATTGCCCCGCTCTAAAAAAATGGACAGGAGGAGGGGGGCAAATTCCAATTCGGGGTCTCGGGATATAACACACACAAAGGGTTCCAAGTGCTTCCCCCTCAACCGCATCCCCAACGCCTCCAATACATCGAACCGTTTCGCTTGAAGAAACAATTCGAGAAGTTCTTCCTTCAGCGAACTTGGAGCCCCCTCAAGCAGGAAAACTACTTGCCTTACAGTGCCAGTTGCGATGATATGGCTCCGAAACAGTTCTGGGGTCAGGTGGCTAATTAGAGCATCCCCCACTGGCGAGATTCGGAGGAAGGGGAGGTCATGCCGTCCTCTGTACTCAATATACGCATATCCCTCTGAGAGGGCTTCATTAATAAATGCCTGAATTTGAGGGAGGGTGAATTGAGATAACGTCCCATAAGAGTTTTTCTTCTGAAGGTCGTGACCTGTGATTTTTTTGCTTTTTGAACCTTTGAGGATCAATTTCAGTCCAGTCCGACCAACGAGCCCATCCACTTCTTTCAACGCTAAGAGGACGAACAAGAGAGGTTCCTTGATGAGTTCCCCTTTAGACACCTGGTATTTTTTGAATAACTGCTGCACATATGTAAATGCATCATGAATTGTTTTTAGAAAATTTTCCTCATTGAGGGCATTCTGATCTAAACTGTAGCCACACGAACATACCTGAAATTGCATCTCATGCACTCTCGGTATTTCCTGTAGTTCGGATTTTAGTTTTCCAATCAGCTGTAAAACCCGCACACACTTTGCGTCAAAAGAGGGGGAGAACAACCAATCACTCGTCTGATCCTTCAGTAACCCAAGATTCCGCTCTAGCTCCTGCAACTTAGCTCCAATTCCCTCTAACTTCTCGTAGTATGCTTTATGGGATTTCTGATACGCTTTGAAATATTTTTCTTCAAACTGATTCCGGATCTCTAGCATCGCTGCTTCTAGTGCCTGTAAATCCTCATATTCACTAATATTGTTCATGACCTGCGCCAATTGTGCCGAGAGCAGGCTGAACTCCTCAAGATGTGCATGGTAAGGGTGAATAAAGGTGAGGGTTTCGGCGAGTAATTTGCATACCGCGAGCTCAGGGACTTTACTAATGAGTGGAGATGATCTCAACTTTCTTATTTGACTGTCTTTGAAGGAGATGAGTACTCCCTTTTCAATAAATAAATCTCTGAGTGCAACCAAGGAGGAATAGAACTCGTGCCACAGAATGCTATCAACGTCCTGCGCGCTAATTGACTTGTTTCGTTCAAATGCGAACCAGAAGGAGAGACCCGACATGAGTGAAATTTCCGGGAAGTGCGAAAGGACGGGTTTGAAGAGGTTGAGTAATTGTTGGTACTGCTCCTTCGTAACCGGTAATCCATCCCATAGCTCCCCTATGAATTTGCTGACCTTCTGAAAGTCTTGGGGTGAGAGGTCACTGGGATCCCCTCCCTTTCTAGGGGAGTACTCAAAGATTTCCACCAGATCCGCCCACAGTTGTTGTGTATCCTCCGTCAGCTGCTGCTGGTCATACTTTTGCTGCATCTCTTGGAGAAACTGGTGGATGAAGGGTTTGCGAATAGAGGGAGCTGCGAAC
The DNA here is from genome assembly GCA_016840125.1 of Candidatus Helarchaeota archaeon. Next base: position 5,501 of record JAEOSY010000450.1, read on the forward strand.
GGGAGTGCCTCCACAAAGCGCTCTTTCCGTATGCTACACTGGCTATAGCCACTGGTGGGATTGATAATTTTGAGATACTTTGAACTCTCACCCAAACACACCACTACGTATTTCCCGTGACCCCACCCGAGCTGTACCACGATTAATTGGTTCTCAAAGAGCGGAGATTTCTCCACAGAATCAGATTCATTTCCCACCGTAACCCTTCCGCGTAATTTAGTGATGGATCACTCAGTATCCAGAACTCGGGCAATAATCTTCCGCGATTTTCGGATGTCCGATTTGTTTTTCAGAAGTAAATTGATGGTACGCGTAACCACACCGATATTTAAATCCTCAATGTTCAGTGCGATTAAGGCGGCTGCCCAATCGATACTTTCTGAAATACTGGGGATCTTCTTCCAATCCTCTTTCCGTATTTTTTGGACGAACTCCACAATTTGGACCGCCAAATGCTCTTTCAGAGAAGGCACCTTCAGCTGAAGTATCTCTAGTTCCTGTTCGAATGCGGGCAGATCAATATACAGGTAGATGCACCGCCGTTTCAGGGCGTCTGACAGCTCGCGGGTGTTGTTACTGGTGAGTATGACCAGGGGATGGGTTTTCGCCTGAATGGTGCCGAGCTCGGGGATGCTTACCTGGTAATCGCTCAACGCCTCGAGCAGGAAGGCTTCCATTTCCCGATCGCTCCGGTCGATTTCATCAATGAGGAGGACTACGGGCTCTTCAGACGTCAATGCCTTCAGGAGCGGACGCATCTGCAAAAAATCATAGCTGAAAAAGGCATCTTTCTCTTGATGGACCTTCTGAATAGCCGCGGAAATGGAATCGGTATCCGATAAAACGCTGTTGACTTTCCCCTGGAGGATGGCGGCATACAGTAGCTGCTTGGCGTAAGCCCACTCATACAGGATATGCGCCTCATCGATCCCCTCGTAGCATTGTAGCCGGATTAATTCCCGGTTCAGGTTACTCGCCACTACTTTCGCCAGCTCCGTCTTCCCCACACCTGCCTCTCCCTCAACGAGTAATGGCTTCCCGAGCTTGAACGCCAGCATTACCGCGGTGGCGATCGCGCGATCACTAACGTAGTTCCCTTCCTCTTTAAATTCATGAATTATTTGTTCAACTGTTTCCAGCATGCTTAACCACCATTAATTTCAATATCATTAATTACCCAAAAAAGTAGGTGCAGATCTCCAACGCATACGATAGATGCCTCTTCCACCGCTCAAAATCATCGAAGAGTCTGTTATCAGGCGGAGTATCGCGAAGCAGGAGTGAAATCGCCTGAAAAGCTTTTCGCGCCTCTGCACCCGACACAAAATCGAGAAACAAGTCCGCGAGTTTCAAATGTTTCAGCCAGAGCATTGCCGCGATTTTCCGCGCGTTTTCCTTAGCCTTCCCAGACAAGGTGCTGTACAACGCTGCAAAGGTCCGAACTAACGCTTCTACCCGCGGCCGATCTATCCAATCAATTAAACTTTCAACATACTGCTCATCCGCTATTACATTTTCACTAAAATCCATCTCCAGATGCTCCAAATCTTGAGGCAACCACTTGATCAATTCATTGAAGATTTCATTTCTATATTCGTCAATGTTAGTGAAACCCAGTAGTTCAATCAGCACCCATGCCGCCGCTGTCCGGGCACTCTGATTCGCCTCGTGCAGCAAGGCGATGAGGGGGTTCACTGCCTCAACACGCATGTCTTCCATGCCTAAGGCTTCCGGCAGAATTTTAGAAAGGGCCCAAGCGGCACTAGTCCGCACCGATAACTCTTCATCCGTGAGGCACTTAACGAGGGGAGGTATCGTTCGGTCATCTACTACCTCCTCCCATGCAAGGTGGTAAAACAAATCCGCGGCTCTTGAACGGAGAAGCTTGTTCGGATTCTGTAACAGGGTCAGTAGAGGTTCAATCGCTTCCTTCCTGAAGCGCCAGATTTCCTCCTGAACCACCTTATACACTTTTTCATCCGGGTCCTCCAACTTTCCTAAAAGGTCATGAAGTTCACTCAATAGTATTCAACTCTCAATTTTTTCTCAATAAGAAAAACATATACTTCTCATACCAATCTTAGAGAAAAAATGTATAAAAACCCCCTATTTTATTAAATCGTTTCAAAAAAATCGCTACAGTAGGGAAAACAATCAGCCTGATGAGTAATTAGATTATATGGC
>JAEOSY010000451.1 GCA_016840125.1 Candidatus Helarchaeota archaeon
CAAAAATTCGAACAATAGGGATTATAACGTAAATCTCTTGATCCAACACATTGAATAAAAGCGACACTTTTTGGACGCTTAAGATCGCTAGGACGGACTAAATCACCAGAAGTAGGCCCAGCTGCATTGATTAATCTTTCAAATTCAAATGTAGTGACCACATTGCTATAATGACCCCAACCATATTCTGGTATTTTAGAGGCATCAAACATTTCAAAACCGGTTGAAATAATGATGGTTCCAACTTTGTACTTGTAGGTTTTTTCTACATCTTCATAATTAATCGCTTTTTTATCACAGGTTGAAATACACTTACCGCAGGTAAGAACATCCAATCCTAAACAGTTATCGGTATCAATAAGATAGGCTGCAGGAACAGCTTGTGGATAGGCAATATAAATGGCTTTTCTCCAGCCTAAATTTCCTGAATATTCATCTATAACATTCACTGGACAGATTTCGACACAATCATCACAGGCTGTACAGAGATCCTCATCTACATAACGAGCTTTCTTTTTAATAGTAACCTCAAAATTTCCTACATATCCAGAAATTTTTACTACTTCAGCACTAGCAATTAAGTCGATGTTATCATGATTGCCAACATCAGCCATTTTAGGACCAAGAATACAAATGGAACAATCCATAGTGGGAAAAGTTTTGTCAATGAGTGCCATATTCCCACCAATAGTCGGACTTTTCTCAACCATGACAACCCTATAATCATCTGCAAGATCTAAAGCTGCCTGTATCCCCGCAACTCCTCCTCCGATAATTAGTACCCTTTTTTCAACCGGAACTACCGTCGCTTCAGCCGGTTGAAGCATTGCAGCTTTCGCAACAGCCATTTCAGTCAATTCTTGAGCTTTTAGAGTAGCTTCTTCTTTATCGTGTAAATGCACCCACGAGCATTGTTCACGGATATTTGCTACCTCAACTACCTCAGGATTCATTCCAGAGCGTTTTAATAATTTTTTCCAAGTTGGTCCATGTAATCGAGGTGAACAGGCTGAAACAACAACTTTGTCAATTCCTTGTTCCTTTATAGCTGTTTCAATTTCCACCTGGCCAGGATCGGAGCAAGTATAGGTGTTTACTTGAACCAATTCCACATTGGGCATAGTTTCGATTTTTTTAGCAATCGTATCAATGTCTACTGATCCAGCGATGTTTTTTCCACACTTACAGAGGAAAACACCAACTTTTGCTTCGCTTTCACTTGGATCTATACTTTCTGTCATGTCTATCACCTTTTTATTCCTTATTTTCCTCTTTTCTGTGCCATATCACGTAATTTTTGTAATTTTTGAGTGAAGCCCTCCCGTGGATTATTAACAAACTCACCACAAACGATGCGTCCTTTTTTGTGTGAATACTCCGCTTCATGAGGAGGACAATTTGTTTCAATGGTAACTAGTTTTCTAAGCCATTCCAGCATTTGTACTGCATCCCCGAGTTTATTTTTTCTCCCATATTGGGTGAAACATGGAGCCAGAACCTCTATGAAGCTGAAACCGGGATTATCCATAGCTTTCAGAATACTGTCTTTTAAGCGAAGTACATCATAACCAGGCCATCGAGCGACATAAGAAGCCCCTGATGCGGCAGCTAGTGAGACTAAATTGAACGGAGGTTCAATGTTGCCGTAGGGAGAAGTAGAAGTGAAATCACCAATTGAAGTTGTTGGAGCTACTTGGCCACCCGTCATCCCATAAATCCCATTGTTATTACAGAGCACGTTTATTTCAATATTGCGCCTGCAAGCGTGAATGAAGTGATTCCCACCAATGGCAAATAAATCCCCATCACCTGAAAGTACAAATACCTCAAGATCTGGGTTAGCTAATTTTAATCCTGAAGCAAACGGAATTGCTCGTCCATGAGTTGCGTGAAATGCGGGAGCTTTGAAGCATCCACTTGATCGTCCAGTACAACCAATACCTGAAACTATCGCGTAATCCTTGGGAGTTAAACCTCTTTCTGCCAGACAACTACTGATTGCGGTAATTGCAGTACCAATTAAACATCCTGGACAGAATATAAAACGATGTAGATTTAATCGTCCATGTAAAGGATGGTCTTCCGGATAATCGGTTTGTTCTGTATTAATTCCATTTGTTGTTGTCAAGTTTTTATCTCCTTCATTACTTCATCATAAATAAATCTCGGACTGAAAGGAATTGTAGTGGGAACTGCTATACCCGAAACCTTGAATCCAAGATGTCGGAATCGTTCCACCTCCCGAATTAACATTCCGTAATTCATTTCGCTTACAATTACATTTTTAATATCGAACTTGCCTATTCTTTCCATCAATTCGTCGGGAAAAGGCCATAGTGATTTTAATCGGACATAGCCAAGTTTGTGACCTTTTTTCCTTGCACGCTCAACTGCTTCAGGAGTTCCTCGGGAATTAATTCCATATGAAAGAATAATATTGTCTGCATCATCTAAATAATGTTCATCCCAGTCATTAATTTCGGATCGGCCTCGTCTTACTTTATCACAAAGACGTGTAATAAGAGAAACTGCCCTTTCTGGCGTCATATCCGGGCTACCTGTTACATCATGAGTTAACCCTGTGACATAAAAATCATATTCGGAACCTGCGGTAGCCATCCCGGGAACAAGATCATCATCTATTATTTCGAATGGTTGATATTCATCAGGTGGTTTCTGTGGTGGTTTTCTATTAATAACTTCAAAATTTGAATGATATTGGCAGGGTTCCATCATTTGTCCTACAATTCCATCAGTAGCTACGATCACTGGTGTTCGGAATTTTTCAGCCAAGTTAAAGCCACGTATGGTGAGATCATAGCATTCCTGCACACTTGCAGGCGCGAGGACAATCATTTCATAATCTCCATGAGATAAATAGCGGGTTTGCATTACATCAGACTGACTGGCTTTTGTAGGTTGACCTGTTGAAGGGCCACCTCTCATTACAGTGACAATAACCATTGGTGCTTCGAGCATGAATCCCAGTCCAACTGTTTCAGCCATTAACGATAAGCCCGGGCCTGACGTTGCAGTCATTGCTTTTGCACCAGCATATGATGCACCGACTACAGCGACGATTGATGCCAGCTCATCCTCCATTTGTACAAATGTTCCATTAACCTGTGGTAGACGTCGAGACATATAAGCTGCAATTTCTGATGACGGAGTTATCGGATAACCACCAAAAAATCTGCAACCGACCGCGATGGCTCCTTCTGCAGATGCATAGTTGCCAGTAGTTAGTATAGATTTTGGTCGTGGTGTATTAGTTTTACTTTTACTACTCATTTCTAATTCTCCTCTGGCAGATCCTTTTCAATAATATGGATAGAGACCGATGGACAAATTCGTTCACATTGTTTGCAGCCTGTACATTCATCTAGGTCTAGTACTTTAACAAAATGAAGCATCCTTGAATTAAACGCTTCCTTATCTATTTCAAGTACATCTCGCGGACAGAATTCAACACAAAGTTCACAACCATCACACTGTTCGTTATCAATTTTAATTTGGTACTCCTTACTTGCGCGTGGAGGCTCCAAGATTGGTACCCTTTTTGAGTTCAACAATTTCTTACCTCTCAAGGTTTTTGAAATATCCTGCTAATTCATCTTTATTGTATTCACGTTTTGATCATGAGGTTTTTAAATCTGTTTCTTGTTCCCAGATATGTGATGTAATATTCATATCTACAAAATAATTACACACCTTTACATTATAACTACCTCTTTCTCCAAAATGTTTAAGTACGAATTATGTACGATTGAAACAAAACCAGCAGAAAATTAATAGGGGTATATTAATGAAAGTTAAATTCCGTTTTTCAGGTAGGGGAGGTCAAGGGATAAAATTTTTGGGATCAGCTCTAGTTAGAGTTGCGATGACGGCTAATTTACATGCGACATTGAGTGTTGATTACACTCCTTCCGTTCGTGGAGGACCAATTTTCTGTGATGTAGTGATTAGCACAGATCCAATCGCATACCCCTATTGTGATGCTGACGCAAATTATTTTGTGGCAATTGATCAGAAAGGATTTGAAAGGGCTGCGGAATGTATAAGTGACTCCACCATCTCATACATTGATTCAGACTCGGTAGACGCCAAGGGAGAAGAAGTAGTTAATAAAGGAACTGTTTTTCGTATACCCATAACGAGACGAGCAGATGAACAGAAGCTTACTGGATCAGTGAATATATTATCCCTAGGATTTCTTTCCGAGCAACTGAAAAAGGATAATAAACCAAATCTAACTGAGGATCAATACCTTCAAGTCTTTAATAGTATGAGAAACTCGGAGAACAATATCAAGACTTTTCAGATTGGTAAAGACCTGTATCATGAAGTTATCACTTAATTTGAGAGGATTATACTTCAGAAGAATATCCCATGATCATAGAGGAGCTGTAATACAGTTCTAACAATAGTAGCTAATGTTATTGCTAGAACTAGTTCAGTAGTTATAATTATTAGTGTTTTTTTCCATTGAAGCTCCTTTTTTAATGCTGCAATAGTTGCTAAGCAAGGGATATATAGCATTGTAAAAAGTGAATAGACTATCATCTGCACAGGTGTCATAACACTGAGGAAGTTCATTGTACCAAAAAGAGTTCCAAGAAGTATTACTGCGAGCTCCTTTCGGGCAATTCCAAACAGAAGAGCGACACCAACTTCTTCTGGTAGCCCCAATAGGTTTACGATAACAGGTGAAAATATAAAATTAATTTCTTCCAGTAAATAAAATATTTCTAATAATTTAAGAAATATACTCCCAATGATAATCAATGGTAGAGCAATAGTAAGAAATTCTTTCAATCTAAACCATGTTTGTGTTACTACAACTCTCATATTGGGCTTTTTCAGAGTAACCATCTC
>JAEOSY010000452.1 GCA_016840125.1 Candidatus Helarchaeota archaeon
AAATTACCATTGTATAAAAACCTTAAATCCAATTTTTCTCTATCACCTATTATTACATTAAAATCATAACTGCTCTGCTCAAATATTTCGACATTCGATACTCTTAATCTAACTTCTTCGCTGCTTTTTTCATCCGATTCCATTAATCCGTCCATTCTTATTGCAGTCGGATAGTTTTCAAATACAAGAATATGATCCAATAAATCTTGCTTTAGAACACTTTCAGCTTGAATTCTTGCTAACGGATAATAATGATGGGGTTCGCTGTCTATTGCATCTTTCTGGACTTTTTGCAGCAATTCCTTAAAAGTAATTTTTTCTTCAGTCACGATACGTAAACGAACCGGGATTGTATTAATAAATAATCCGACCATCGATTCCACACCTTCTATTTCCGAAGGCCGTCCCGACACCACTGCCCCGAATACCACATCCTGTTTTCCTGTATATCTCGCTAAAATAATTCCCCAAACTAACCGAAAAACGCTGCTCAGCGTCACCTGATTTCTACCTGCTAATTCATTCAAGCATTGGGTTTTCTTCCTATCGAAGGTAAAAGTAACTTCCTCTTTTTTGTATCGGCTGTCGGCTGTTTCATTCAACTTCATTTTTCCAATATGAACTGCTTCTTTATAATCTTCTAAATATTTTCTCCAGAAATTTCCCGATTTTTCCCTATTTTGTTTTTCCAACCATTCGATATATGCCCGATAAGGTTGCACGGGTTCTAATCGACATTTCCTGCTGCCTAGATAGCTATTATACATTTCAAAAAATTCCGAAACGAGTATCCCTATACACCAGCCATCCATCAATATATGATGAAAACTCCAGGTGAATTCATACTCAGTACTACCTATCTGAAGAACGGCTACTCGCATCAAGACATCTCGGCTTAGGTCAAATGATCGCTGCCTGTCTTTTTCTCTAAATTCCTTGATAAATTTTTCCTTTTTTTCCCCAGTATTTTCAATTTTTTCACGGATATCCGTATAAAAAAAGTCTACCTCTCGGTCCTTTAAGACCACCTGTATTGGACGGTCAAGGCCCTCACTAAGAAACACCGTACGTAATATATCATGACGTTTGAATAATTCATTTAAACTTTTCTCAACCAGGAAAACATCCAGCTCTCCATATAAACGATACGATGTTTGCTCAAAATATGCGGCTGAGTTTCTTTCATATAAAGCATAAAATAACATCCCCTCCTGCATTGGAGATAATAAGTAGATATCTTTTAGGGCATATTGCACGCTTAATTGATCCACCATCTCTATTGATAATCCTTTATATGTAAAATCACTGGGGGTAAATTTCCGCTCCTTTCGACTGGCACAATATGAAATAATCCTGCTTAGTTCGATATTATAATGATCTAATACTATTTTTATAGTTTCCGATTTATACTGCTTATTATTAAAAGCAATTGATACGACCAACCGTTTATTTGCTATCATTCCCGATACATCAATCTCGATTTCTCGCTGTTCTTTGAGGCTCACTATATTTCCAGGCGACTCTTTTGCTATTCCGAATGACATTTGTTCCACGTCTGTATCAAATTGACCTAAATAGTTAAATCCAATTTGTGGGTCTGATTTAAAATTTACCCCTTTTCGCTGCTCTTCTGCCACTAAATATTTTAATATTCCATAACCGAATCCCCTGTTTGGTACATGTCGTAAAGTCTCTTTTATATGTTTGACCTGCCTTGACACATCCTCTCCACTATATTCGGAAGAACAATCCAACAATACAGGATATACACTTGTAAACCAGCCTATAGTTCGTTTTATATTTACATCATTCAAAATTTCTTCCCGGCCGTGACCTTCCAGTGCGATTAATATTTTCTCAATTCCAAACGCTTTCTTAATTCCCATCCCCAGGGCGGTTAGTAAAAGATCATTAGCTTCTGTCCCAAAAGCTTCATTTGCTTTTGTTAATAGAAGCTCGGTTTCAGCTTCACTTAAGGCGAACGACACCCGCTCCGTATCTTTTACATCATTGGACACTTCTTCAAAATCTTTCTTTATCGGTTCTATTGCATGCGACTCCAACTCCGCCCAGTATGCTTTCTCCTTCAAAAACGATTTACTATTGGCATACTCCACTAATTTTTCCGCCCAACGCTTGAAGGAATCGGTCTTTAAGGGTAATTCTAATTTTTCTCCATTTTTAAATTGTAGGTAGAGAGCTCGGATATCTTCAAAGAGTATACGCCATGAAACGGCATCTACAACCAGATGATGAATCACAATTAATAAACGATCTCCATCATCCAGATGAAAAAGAGACAGTTTCATTAAAGGACCGGTTTCCAGGTTTATGCTTGCCTGGGTCTCATTCACTTTGACCTCAAGGGCGGAAGTCGCGTCTTCTCGATTTCTATAATCAAATACCTGGAAGGAAAAAGGGGAATCCAATCCCCGGTTTATTTGTATAATATCTCCATTTTCTTCTTTGTAAATCACTCTGAGTGCATCGTGATGTTCTTGTAATTTTTTAAATATTGCTGCTAAAGCTGCCTCTTCAAATTCTTCTTCCGAGTAGAACATCACTGCCTGGTTAAAATGATGACGATCTATCTTATACTTTCCAAAAAATCTTTTTTGGATTGGAGTTAATGGAACTATTCCTGTAATTGCCGATTGGATTGCAATTCGATCCGATTTTTTTATAAAAGGAGCTAATTCCGATA
>JAEOSY010000453.1 GCA_016840125.1 Candidatus Helarchaeota archaeon
ATTGAAAATGATTATACAGGCACGATGGTAGATTTGATGCAGCAAGGGGCGCAAGCGGAAATCTGGTTAGACGAACTGAAGAAGCAGCATGATACTAACGTTAAGAAGGGAATTGCTATTATAAAAAAGTTTGAATGGGAACCCGGAATTAATGACCTCTTCGAAAATATCATTGTAGGCATCCCAGACGCCTTTCGTGAAATGGTTCGCCCCTTGCTCCTTGAAACCACCGAAAAAAAATGTGAAGCACGGAACGGAAAAATCGTCACTGAAGGAGATCTTCTTACTGCCCTATTTGAAATAACCCCAGATGTCTTCAAATCCGATGCGATAGATAATTTAAAGGTATTAGGTGTAAACTATCAGAAGTATCTTGAAGTATAAAAAAATAAATCCTATTGAATTCTTAAATCAATTTCTCTATTCCTATTTCTCTATGCTATTGAGTTATTTTAAGACCTAAAGTGTGAGTTAAATGGCAGAGCAACCACCACCAAAATATAAAATCAAAGATAAAATACCTGAGCCAGAATTAGAATCACCAACTGAAATTAAACGATTATTAAAAGAATTTGAGATTGCACAAAAAGCGTTAGAAGAAGAAGAGGCGAAGGTAATTCAAGAACGGAAAGAATGTGAGAGGATTCTCAAAAAAATTGAGGACTATCAGGTGAGTATTGAGGAGCTGGAACAGAAGAGAAAGGGGCGTGAGAATGAGATTAAAGCCCTTTTGAGACAAGAAAACGATATTAAACGAGACATAAACAACATGCGGAAGGAAATTGAAGATGAGAAAAAAAAGTCTGCCGCTGAAAGGAAACAAATTGAAAGGGATAAATCTTTAATACGTAGTAAAAGTGAGGACCTCGAGGATAAGAGTCAAGAGCTAACGCGTGAGGAGAAGGAATTAAATCAATTAAAGAAATCAATTGAACGGGAAGAGCGTGATCTAACAAAAGGAAAGGAGAAGGAGGAAGCCCGCGTTCGTGCCCTCAACGATCAAATTCAAACTTTGGAACAAGAAAAGAAAAGCTTAGAACGGGAAATTCATAATTCCAATGATAAACTAAAAGATCTTGAAGCTAAAATTAAAGAACGGGAGGAGAAGCTGAAACAATTCTCGGATGAAAAAAACAAGATAAAACAACAACAGGAAAATGACGTTAGTGAGCTAGTAAGCGAAAAAAAACGAGTCCAGAAACAGATTGATGCCATGGGGCGGGAGCTTGCGGCGGAGAGGAACCAACTTTCGGATGAGCGGATGCAGATTGAAAGGGATAGAAAGCAAGTCCAGAAGAAACATGATGAAATTGATCGAAAAAATCGGGAGATTGGGCGGAAAGAAACAGCCTTGCAACAATCCGAAGAGAAACTCAAGCGCGCGAGGCAGAATCTAGGTAAGGATAAACAGAAAGAGGAAGCTGCTCTCCGAGAACTCAATCGAAAAATTCTGGCTTCGGAAAAAAAGAAGAAATTGATTGAGAGAGAAGCAGTTAATTTGCGACAAGAAGTAAGTCAATTAGAGAGGAGTAAAAGGAACATCGATAGAGAAATTGCAAGTGAGAAGAGACAGCTAGAACGAGAGAAGGCTAAGATTAAGCAAGAGAAAGAAAAGATTAAGCAAGAAAGAAAAAAACTGGAAAATGAAAAACAAACACTACAACGGCAAAAACGGGAACTAAGAGCTGAAATACAGAAACTGAAAACCATACCAAAATACAAAATAAAATCAAAATTGCCTTCTTAAGACAAACATCATCAACTTTCAATTGAAAAAAATTATCTTTCTTCGTTTAGTTTTTTTATAAGGTCTGTATTTTTAATATTAAACAATTTGATGAGTTTTTCAGTGGGTAATTTCCTTAATTGTTTTTGGGCATGCAAAATCTGCGCATTTATAAATTCATTCAACATTGGGCGGTATTTTTCTGGATTCTCCTTAAATTTTTTTGCCCACAACTCAACGAAATCGAATTTTTGTTCCAAACACATCACAAACGGTATTTTCTTATCATTTCCTTTAATTTTTCAATTTCTTCTTCATTTATTATTTCGTAATAGGTGATTCTTAGATGTTTTGCATCATCTAGATCTTTAGGGGATTTTAGTAACTCTTCTTTAAATGCAATGTTTGCTTCAACACTACTAAAATAAATATTTCTGTCAATAAACTCGACTATTTTCCTTGTTTTCATTTGATATTCATCAAGAACATCCTTTACAAATTTCAATTCAATATTGGGGATGAGCTTCTCCTCTCTTAGGATTCGTATAGGCATCGCTTCTATGAGATATTTATAAATCTCACGGGGATCTGATGATTGAAGGCAAGTAAAATTATTCTTTTGTAATTCAGCAAACAGTTCAATGAAGGATTCATATTCAATAGATTCCATAATAATATCGATATCTTCCGTTCCTCTGCTTCGACCACTGCAAATCACAAAAAATCCTGAAACCACTATATACTTAGCAAATTTTTCCAGAATTTTGCAGAAACTTTGACAGAACTCAATCAAATAATTCGAATCTGTAACCAAGTAATCAAAATCCTTCAAAATTGTCTTTTAATGAATAATTATTCATTAGAATTAAAAAAACTATCAATAAAAAATATATTAAAAATAAGACTTATATAGTCAAAGCAGGTTAGATAAGAATACTGTTTAGCAAAAGGGGAGTTCAATTTGTCAGATTCAAATAAAAAGAAAACTTTACTCTTAATTGGATTAGTTTTATTCATTGTAACCATCCTTACCATACATATCGCAATGATCTTTTACCCAGGGGGAACTTTCGTCGATAGTGGGACGGTGGGTTATACGTTCTGGCTTAATGCTTTCAGCGATCTGGGGATGACCGTTTCCCATTCAGGTGCAGCTAACCCCATAGGGTATGTCCTTTTTACAATCTCAGTAGTCGGGAGTGGCGTTGCATTAATCGGCACTTTTAGTATATTACCCTCCCAGTATACCGCTTCCAATAAAGCCAAATGGACCAGCATCCTAGGATCCGCTTTTGGGATACTCTTGGGGATAACCTATATTGCGATTGCTTTTGTGCCAGAAGATCTTAACTGGGAACTCCATGCATCGATTGCACAATATCTGTACTTGGCAACCTTCCTAACTTTTGCCGTTTACACCCTTGCGACCTTTTGGAATAAAGATTTGTCTCTAAAATATACCCTGAGTTTCTTGAGCATGACATTGATAGTGTTTATTTGCTTGAGTATGTTTTTCGTTCTTAGACCAGATCCATTCACACCCGAAGGACTTCCTTTTTATACGATAGGGCAAAAAATTATCCATTATGCATTCTGGGCAGGATTTATACTTGCGATCTATGGCATCTGGAAACGGATGGATTAATTCTTCCTCTTTTTTCTTGTTGTCGTTAAATAACCGTTTCGCGACATAATAAAGTAGAGGATCTTTATAACCCATAATTAACTTAAACCATGGTAGGCTTCGATATTGGATTTTAACTAAAATAGAGGGAATAAAGTGGAAAATTTTGATAATAACAAATCCAATTTAGAAACAAACGAAACAACCCTTGATAAATTGGAAAGGAAATTAGCCCGTTCCTGCTTTTTCTCATGGCTGGCAGGTTTCCTTACAATCATCGTAACGTTATTATTAGCTGCATATATAAATGAGTGGATTTTACTTGGAATATTTATAATTTTAACGATTTGTTGTTATTTTGTGCTGTTTTTTGGATACAGAAGAGTAAGACAGGAATTTAATAAAGGAATTTATAGAAATCATGAAAAAACATGGCGATCTCTTGATGATATTTCACCTACTTTCTTGACTGATACTGACTCAAGCGAAGAAACTCTTTGGTCTGGAAGACAACCGACTATGGTGAGAGCGAAGAAATTTGCGAAACAATTCAGGTGGGTGTGGGCGGCAATCTTTCTTCCCGTAATTATTGGTCAGATTATTGTCATAATGATAAAGTGGGGAGATTTAATGTTTTATATAGTCGGGTCTTTTCTGATGGCAATCATCTTCTATCTAGCAATGGCATTCGGAGATAGATGGAGTGAGGGGCGGGATGAATATATAATCACCACAAGGAAAGTCAGATGGGAACGCGAGGAGGAATGGGCAGAAATATTACTGCATGAAGTTACCGATTTAAAAGTGGTGAAAAGGTCTTATGATGTGAAGGAATTAAATACGGGGTCAATCTTTTTAAAAGATAAAAATTATAAGAAATTTTGGCTGGAATTCTTGCATATAGAGCAAGTGGATGAGGTTGCAGCCCTTCTGGAAAAAATCCTCCCCAATTTAGGGAAAGAATTTTTACCCATCGAACCAGAAGACGCAAAGGTTCCCGATGACGTAACAAAATACTTTTCAAAAGGTGAAGAACTCTTATTTACGATAAAAAATCGGTCTAAAGAACGGATGGATAGGGTTCATAAATGGGGATTTATTGGTACCTCTTGTTTCATCGCTGTATATACGCCACTTTTCTTCATGTTCTCAGATATGTTTAACGCTCTGGGAGTCATCATCTTAATTCTTGGTCCCGTCATTGCCTTCATGATTATCCTCGATCGGATTACGTGGTTTCATAAGTCAAGAGAACAATATATTTATCTCACAAACAAGAAACTCTATGTCCATAAAGGGTATGTAAAAGAGATTAAGTACGCAGCTCTTAAGGCAATAAATCTCAAGCGGAGAGGCTTACACGCAGGCGAGATGACAGGGGATTTGACCTTCCTTACTGGCAAGAGGAAAATGATGGATTATGAAATAAAAAATATCCCAGATATATTGTTCAATTTGAAGGTTATCGAATCCGTGCTATATAAATACGGGCATATAGAAAAACGATGGCAATCCATTAAAAATAAAATGAAGTTAGAGCTCCCAGCAACATTTCAAATCTCTGCAGATGGATTAAGTTTTGTTTCAAAAAGAATGAAACAACTCAACCGTAATTTGGTCCTTACAATTCTACTCTCAATTGTCATCATATCATTATTCTACTATTTCCTCCCCCCACTTGGAGGTGATTTGGTGCTAATTATTTTTCTTCAAGTCCTAATCTTAGTCCTTGGTATCATTTTTACATTCGTATTTGTCTATTACATTCTATTAGAAAAGTATAGGATGAAAAAGGGGACTGAGCAAATTGATAAAGTTAGTGTCCTGAGCTTACACTCAGATCACATCACCCTTTCTGGTGCAGAAATTCAGAAAGAAATTCCATTGAGGGGTGACACCATTGTAAATATAATAAAGATACAAAAACCTCTCGATGATTTTTCGCTGAAGTGGAGCGTTCAAGATGGATTGAAAATTGAAAGCAAGGGAGATTCGATATATTTTGGACCGTTGGATAATAACTGGGATGTCTATGAAGCTCTGTTCTGTTACTTAATCCTCTGGAAGGCAGATCATGAGTTACTAATTCAGGATATCTAAAATTTTAGATCGAAGAGCATAAAATTTTAAGATAACTTTCCCTTACAAGAGATAAGAGTTGCTGTTTCAGATGTCCCCGACCCTAGTCACGTGTGTCATGATTGGAGATTCAATTGTAGATACGACGAACCTCTTTATGCGTCGACTTGCTGGGCAATTTCGCAGTGGGGATAAGGAGAGGGCGGGGTGTGAGTTTGGAGTTATTAATTTAGTATTAGGGGACGAAATAGTCATTTTAAAGATGAGAGATCTAAAAGTTACTAACCAATTTAAGCATGGATGGACAATCCACTGCACAGGGGTCAATTGTGCGATTCTCCCTTTCGATTTATCTCATACCAAATACTCTTTTTTCAAGTTTCATGGATTAATCACTCAGATTCGTAGGTCTGCGGGTGAAATTCCGATCCTCCTTCTCGGTTGTTATAATGATTCGGGAAATGAAAAACATCTATCCCAGGAATTGATTGAACAGCTAATTACTGATTGGCCAAATGTATTTTATCAGGAATACCCGCAATCGAATCCGGATCTCACAGCGGTTACGATCCCTGCTGCAATTTTGGGTTTGAATCAGCAAGGGGTTTCGATTAGTAACCTGAGGGTAAAAGACCTTAGCTTGGCAATGATCGCTCACAGGTTAGAGGAAAAAGAGCGAAAGAAAAAGAAACAGCTCGAAGAGTTGGTTGAAACTGTTGAGCAAATGGGTTTATCGGTGAATCAAAATTATACTTTAGAGCTGAATACGCACCACGGAGTTTTTTTCATCGATATCCTCAAGGAAAAAGTTCATTTTAAGCCCCAGGGGTGTCTATCCTGCAAACGCTTCAGCTGCATAACCCGCTATAATGCATCTGCCAACCCGCTTTGTATTATACTGGATAGTGAAGGATGGTCCAATCTTACACTCAAAAATAGCTATTTGCTAATTTTATCCGAAATACTTGCTATTCAGGAAGATAAACTTCCGATGCATGTTTTGGATCAAATAGAAAAGATATGTCCGGGGTATTGTGAGGCTAAAATAGTAGATCATTATAGACCGGAAGAAATTATAGCGAATTTTCTTAATAATCAATCCACCAAAAATGATCGAATAACTCCAACGGAAGCGCGAGCCTTATTAAGGCATTATTATACGCAATATAGGCTCGGGCAAATCCCATTTTCAGTCTATTACTCATTGAAAGAGCGGTATCATAAATTTTAATTGCAGATATTGGCTTAAATCTTCCGAATTATATAGGCATTCGTTAATTTTCCAGTGAGAACCTCAATAGAGAGGTCTTTTGTTTCCAAAAGTTCCCGGGGATCTACGTACTCGATTGTAAATCCTTCCGTTTTTTTATAGTATTCAATACCCGCTCTGTTTGTTTCTATGACACAGACCAGTCCAGTCGGTTTTACAACTCGTAAAGATTCATTCAATGCAATCTTTCTCAGTTTAATATGCTGCAAGGCATCGTAGAGGAACACACCATCAAAGGAATGATCGGAAAAAGGCAATTTCTCGGCATCTAAATGTTGAAATTTTATTTTGTGATCTACCCCAGCTTTTTTTGCTGATTTTCTCCAGTCAGAGCCAGCCACATGGTGGTGAGGTTCATTATGATGAGGATATTCTTTGAAGTCCTCCTTAAGCTGATCCCATTCTGGATCAACTTCAGGTTGCCCTGTCAAAACATCCAAGTCATTCAAAGCTAATAGGATTGCCATGATACCATAGCCTGTTCCGATGTCGAGAACTTTTGTTTCAGGCGGAAGGTTGAGGTTCTTTATGGTTTCATTTAAAAAATCTATTTCCAAGGTAAATTCTTTTGGGAATAGTTCCTTGACTGCATCTAACTTCAAAATAATCCCTTATTTCCAAATTTCCTCTAAATATTTCATTAATACGAAGTTTTCAACATCTCGTAATGATTTAATAGTAGAATCCTTTGAAAGAACATCCACCATCTTCTTTTGCAGTGGATCACCAATTTTCAACCTATCAACCTTGTGTTTCAATAATTGAATTTTCATTTCCATATTTGGCTCAGGAAATTCAATTTCATACAAGCGATCCCTAATAGCGGCATCAATGAGGTCTACTCTATTTGTGGTGAGGATAATGAACTCTTTTTTCGTATTCAGATTATCAATTTGATGAAAAAACACGTTTAAATGACCCAAATACCAAGCTTCAAGTTTTATGCCCCAGTCTCTTGTAATAAACAGGCCATCTGCATCATCAAAAACATAGATTATTGGAAAAACCTTCTTTGCTTTCTTTCGCCCCCGAATAAAAACATCTCTAATTTTTTGTTCGGTTTCACCATATCGATGATGTGCAAGGTCTCCACAATCTGTAAAAACTAAATGCTCTTTCCAATTCAGTCCACTGCTTAGTTCTGTAGAGGCGCTTTCAACAATTTTGAATGCTGTAGTTGTTTTCCCATTACCAGGCACACCACAGAATAAAACACCTTTAATACCATCAGTAATTCCCTTTTCATATTGATGTTTGATTAAAGAAACACATTTTGAACTAACATCATTATAAAATGTGCCTAGAAGGGTCGTCTCTGGTATTTCATCCATTCGAACCATTTCACTCGTTATCTCCTAAGGAGTTAAGGAAAAAAGCGACTTAACCCTTAAAATATCTTTCCAAAAAATCCGCTTGCTGAATTTAGTTTCAAACGGGGGCAGAGTATTTAATTGGAAATGAGATATCGTAAGGAGTCATATAGAAATCCCCCGAGATGCTCTTCCCTAGAAGCAATTTATCAGAAAGATCTAACAGAACCGTGAAATCATGCTCATTAAAGGCATGCCCGCCTGATCGATAATGGATGCTATTATTCACGGTAGCGTTCAAGAATTCATAGACGGGATTGGTTGCTTCATAGATAGCCTGCGTTCCGATTGGGTTGGCCCAGAAGTCCTCGGTAGCATCTGTAGAAAGAACAATTCGAGGTGCCACTAGAGCCCGTAAGAAATGCTGATCGAAGGGTAAGTTCTGTTCATTCCCCCCAAAATTACCAAAATCCTCTTGGAACCACGAGTAATAATGATGGGGAGATGTAATTGCGGTGATTGTTTCTGCGAAAAATCCTTGTACCAGAAAACTACCAGCCCCGCCACAGCCGCTCCCATTCGGGACAACCATCGTGAAGCGCTCGTCGAGCGCTCCTGCCAGAAGCGCGGTTTTCCCCCTTCGAGAGTGTCCTGTGATGATTAAAACGGTGGGATCTACATTTGGAATGCCATTAGGAGCATTGACCCACGATTCATTTAAGAGATAATCTACAACCCGCATTGCCCCCCAAGCCCATACGGCAAGACTTCCCCAATCATAACTAGGATAGACCTCCTGGCAAGCCCCTTGGATGTCAGATCCCTGCGTATCAGGATCTAACTCCGTATGATTGTAACATACGTACAAATAGCCGCGTTCTAGGATTTTCTGATTCATCGCTTCTTGAGAACCAAGTCCATCAGATCCCACTTTGACAATTGTGGGGAAGGGACCTGTACCATTCGGAATATAAACCCACAGCGTAAAATTTATCGTGACACTCGGTTGAGAACTATTAGGAGTCATGATAATGTGGGTTACATTCAGAATATGCCCTCCACCTAAGGCGGTGGATTGGATCACTTGCGCTGTGATATTATCAGGATGTCCAGGTGGCATATGACCATATTCAAGATCTAGCAAGGTTTCTTTGATCTCTGCTCTGCGGATGAGCCAATCAGCTTCCGTTTGAACCCGCGAGCCATTGTTGAGCAGGAAGGGATCGGGGAATGCCTTGATAATACAGGGCTTATCCAATCGATAGAGTCCATAGAGTACATAGGTCGAAATCCCTAAGGACATGATACAAATGCTTAGCAGGATTATTGTTTTCCAATTTTTACGTATCTTCAATCAGATTCACACATCTATAAGACTAATACTAAATAAGAAAATAATAACTCAAGGCTCAGAGTCAGCACCAGCCCCCCAATCAGTATAAATAATACTGCGTATAGATTCCTTCTTGATATTGTTATTCCAAGGATGAGAACAAAACTTATAATAAATAATACGAGGAATGGATAAAAGATCAAAAGGAATAATACTAGTTCCGTGACTTTCGTTAAGAAAAATACCAAGAGCATACCCGCAATTGCGACTCCCATGAAGATGAGACCCCAATTACGAGATGAAATTTTATGCATTTACTTTATAGAAATTTAAAGTCTAATAATAACTATTCGATTATCTTTATGTGGAGCGGTTAAAATGGTTTGTTGCTGTCAAGAGATATAAAACTGTTTCAATTAGGTTTTCGAGAAAGAGACTTTTTGAGATGATTTTGGACATCTTCTAAAAGTTGAAATGGGGTCAATTCTATATCTATCAGATGTTTTTCCACCGCTAATTTGCCGCCTCCTTTTAAATCTTCGCGAACAAGCAGTTTATCAACTGTATTTTCTGCCAACCAGTCCCCTACAAAAATGCCTTTTTGTTTCTCTTTAGCTACAAAGGGATTTTCTTTGTAATTGATACCAAAAACTTTTTTATCTTTACAGTCAATGAAAGCGAAGAATGGCGAGGAACCAAAATGGTGTGATATTTCAGACCCGAGACCTACGTTTTCCGAGAGGGGGACAGCATATCGAATGATGTCTTTTTTTTCAGGTTCAATATGAATGCTAACTTTGTAAAGTTCGGGGAATTGCTTCTTTATTTCCTCTTCGAGATCATTTTTCAACTCAATCACCTTCTTAATCAGTTTCAAGGAGGTCTTGATATCTGCATCAATGAAATAGTACCGCCCTGCACTTCTTGCGCTCAAATTATCGATCGCCAAGACCAGGGGATTTGCCTCTATAATACGTCGGATTGAATCTAATTTTTCATAATTTATAACCGCATCTAACAGAATCTTCGTGGAATGGAGAAAAATGTCGAATCCCACTTTGAAAATGAGAATGGCGAGAATGATCCCCACAATTGGCTCTAAAATTGATATTCCAAAGTAAGATCCCCCAAGTCCTACAAAGACAA
Source organism: Candidatus Helarchaeota archaeon (assembly GCA_016840125.1). The sequence continues at coordinate 10,489 of JAEOSY010000453.1, forward strand.
GCGATGTTGAAAGAAGATCTACCTTACTATCTTTCCCTTCAGCAATTAACATAGGAGAATTCAGTTGTTTTCCTTTCTTTGTCAGGTAAATCATTAAAATCACAGAGATGCTTAAAGAAATCCCGGTTATAATAAGTCCCAAATCTGGATCACTTGTTATGCTCATTCCAAAATTCTTTATAGACTCCGATATGATGACATAACCAGCGTAGAAGATGCCGAAGGCAATGAAAAGCTCAATAATATTTTCGATTTTATGAAGACCATAGGGATATTTACGAGATGGTTTCTTCTGCGAAAATTTTATTCCAATAATAATCCCGAAAGCAACGACGATATCAGCCCCTGAATTGATAGAATCTGCAATTAATGCGAAACTCCCTATAAGGTAACCAAAGAAGAATTTAATAACAAAGAGGGTGATTTTTGTGATGATTAAAAGTAAAGCAACTTTCATGAGCGCAGAAATTTTTACCATTCTGTACTTTCCTAAGTTTTGTTAAGTAATCTAGAACATCAACGCTTCGAGACCGATTTTGTCGACATCATGCGGGACCGGTTTGGTAATCACATCAACTACCGCAGGAAGCTTGGAATCTTTGGCGCGTTGGAGGGCGGCCCGAATATCATTGGGTTCGGTCACACGTTCACCAAAACAGCCAAATCCTTTGGCAATTTCGGCGAAGTTGGTATCTGTGAAATCCACATCGATGAATCGCTTTTTAAATGCATATTTTTGACCAGAGCGTATCATTCCCCAACTAGAATTATTGGCAATCACGCAAATGAAGGGTAGCCCGATTCGTTTCGCGGTTTCCAGTTCCTGGATGTTCATCATGATGGCACCGTCCCCACTGATCGTCGCGACTTGTCTATCGGGTGCAGCCAATTTCGCACCAATAGCGTAGGGAATGGACGTTCCAAGATGTCCCATACCAATTGCTTGCAGAGTTTTACGCGGATGGTACATTTGAATTTGCTCTAGGGCAAAGAAAGCGATGTCGCCGCCGTCTACGACTACGATAGCATTCTCATCCAGAAAGTCATCAACCTCTTTAACGAGGCGCTGAGGTCTAATGGGGAGTTTCTCTGAAGTGCTGGCTCGTTGAAGCCCTGTCACATATTTTTCTCTCGCCGCCTTTAGTGATTTCAACCAGTCAGATTCTTGCTTGACTGCGGGAGCTTGTTTCTTCACCAGTTCGAGCATTTGCTGAAGGACCAGCTTCGCGTCCCCCACAATACCTAGTTCTACGGGTCTATTTTTCCCGATCTCATTGTTATCAATATCCACTTGGATCATAGGTAAGTCCGCTCTCCAAATTGGTGGCATACCAAACATGAGGGACATGCCCAGGCGAGCTCCAACCACTAATACCAGATCAGTCTCCATAATTGCCTTTTGTGTGTTAGAAGTCATTAAACCAGGGCCGCCAATGTAGCCGCTATTCCCTTTTAATATCGCAGAACTGCCCATGGCGGATGTTGTAAAGGGAATCTTTAAGTACTCAACTAATTCATGGAGTTCCTTTTCAGCAGAGGCAGAAACAACGCCACCTCCACCGATTATAAGAGGTTTTTCCGCTTTTAATAAGCGGGTGACTGCTTGCTTCACCAGCTCGGGATTGCCCGCTGGATTGGAGGTTGGTCTGTAATGAGCGGGACTTTGTAGAGTGACATCTTTCGTCACTTTTCCTGCCAGAATTTCGAACGGTATATCAATGTGACACGGTCGAGGACGCCCAGAACACGCTTCATTGAAGGCTTTCTGTATATACTCAATAATTCTCCCTGTCTTCAAGATTTGCTTCTGATATTTAACCACTGGACGGAAGATAGCTAACTGATCTAAATCCCCTTGTAGAAAGCCTATATCCATCTGATTGACAGTAACTTGCGGGGTGATGACTAAGACGGGGATGCTATCAGACCACGCTGCGGCAACACCAGGGAGCAAGTGGGTTGCCCCGGGGCCTACAGTCCCCATACATACACCTACTTTTCCTGTCATGCGCGCCCACGCATCGGCAGCATGCGCAGCCGCCTGTTCGTGGCGAAACATGATAGTATCGATCCCTTCTTCTCGACCCCACCGATAAATAGCGTCATAGATGTTTAAAAGTTGTCCACCGGGGACCCCAAAGATGAATTGAACGCCCTCATTCACTAAAGCTTTGACAACTAGGTCGCCGCCCGTTAAGGGCTTCTCTTTTTCAGTCATTTTAATATCCTCGAGTTATGATTTCTTCCTTTAATAAAATAGATAAAATTTTCTAGCCAATAAAGAACGACTTTTTTAAGGAGGGATTCTATAATTTTAATGGCGCGAGGTGCTTTTCTGCTCTTACTTTACAGGGATGAGATATTAAAAAAAATTTCTAGCGAGTTCCCTAAAATAGACAGGGATCTAGTGGAAATTATATTATATGGATCAGTAGCCCGTGATGATTTTACCCCCTTAAGTGACATTGATATTCTGATACTTACCAATAACAAACAAAAAACTGAAGAGCTGTTCTCAGATTTCAAATTTCAAATATATCTCGAAACATGTATTGTAATTAGTACAAAATATCTAACACCAGCAGAGTTTGAAATTTCGATAGAGCCACTCTATAAAACAATAAGGAAGGAAGGGAAAAGCCTTTGGAAGTGAAAAGTGAAGTAAAAGAAATCGCAAAAGAATTTGTTAAACGAGGAGAAAATAAACTAAAGAGCGCTCAGCTTTTATTAGAGAATAACCAAATTGATGATGCAATTAGTATAGCATATTATGCAGCTTTTTTAGCAGTTAAAGGGGTACTTCATCTTTTAAGCAGATCCACCAAATCGCACAGCGGAGTTATTACCATGTTTGGACTGAAAGTAATAAAAACAGGACTCCTTTCAGCAACTCTCGGACGCGCTCTAAACAAGTTGTTTGAAGCGAGAGAAACCAGTGACTATGCAGTAGTTTTTTATGGTACCAAAGAAGATGGTGCGGATTATATCGGGAAGGCAACAGAAATTATGAAAGCTATTAAGGAATTGATGAAAGATAAATTCCAAATGGAAATTACTTGATTCAATAATGAAAGTTATCGCTCTAACGGTAAAAGAATATCAACCTCGGTATATTTTTTCCGTTTACTTCGCACAAAAACATCTCCTCCATGTTCTTTGATAATCCCATAACTAACACTCAATCCTAATCCCACACCGGAATCTTTTCCCTTGGTTTTGGTAGTAAAAAACGGATCGAATATTTTTTGGAGGGTTTCTTTCTGAATTCCTTGTCCATTGTCATGAATTCTAATTTGAACATAGCGTTTCTTTTGTTTTCTAACAATTGATGTTTTGATGGTGATCTTCTTTTCGCCTTGTGAACTCATTTCCCCAAATTTTTCATTTACTGCATCAATCGAATTCTGAAGGACGTTTAATATAACTTGCTGAATATTGCTTTCCCGCACTGGAACTTTAGGAAGATCTTTATTATAAAATGTTTGTAAATCGATAAGATTGGATTTCATTTTTGGGAGGAGAAGTATTAAAGCGGAGTTAATCATTTCCGCTACAGCCGCATTCACATACTTTCCAGTATCCTCTAGTGCAAAGGTTAATAAGCCATGTACAATTTCAGCGATACGATCACCTTCTTTTATTATATTATTAAGAAATGAATATGGTTTCGATGCTAAATCAATGTTTTCAGTGTTACCAAGATGATCTTTGACAATTTGGGCGTAATTTATCACCCCCATGAGCGGATTATTTATTTCATGAGCAACCCCGGCCGCTAATAATCCTATGGATGCTAATTTTTCAGATTGGATCAATTGATCCTGTGTTTCCTTTAAATTTTTGAGAGTATTCTGTAACTCCTTGGCTTCCTTTTGTAATTCTTGGGTTTTTTGATTGACATCCTCTTCTAGGCGGATCATATAGCTTTTTTGTTCAGTTACATCACGGATGCAGGTTAAGATCATTTTTTCCCCACCAAGCTCTAATAAATTTACATTAAGGAGGGCGTCGTATTTTTCTCCATTCTTCCGTCTTAACTGGCTTTCAAAATCTTTTACAGACCCAAATTCTTGTACAAGGTCAATTAACTGCGTCCTTCGTTTAGGATCAACGTAGATGGATTGGAGTTTGATATCTTGAGCTTCATCCATTGTGTAACCAAATATTCTCGCCATATTTTCATTTAGGGTGATTATTTTTCCATCTATCGTTGCCATACCAATCCCCACGGGGGAATTATCGAATACGGCACGGTATTTTTCTTCGGACTCTTTAAGAAGTTGTTCCGCCTGCTTACGTTCGGTGATGTCAATCATAGTTCCCATTACCGCGGGTTTACCCTGGTATTCAATTAATATATTATGCGTTTCAATGAGGATGGTCGCCCCGTCCTTTCTAATCGCTCGATAGGTACGATTCGCCTTTTCAAGTGCCCCTTCAAGTCGCTCTTGAAATCTTCTTATTGCAATCTCGATATCGTCTGGATGGATCATGTCTTTCATAGAAAGTTTGTTGATGATCTCTTCCGGATCATAGCCTAACGTTCTGGCAAGGCTTGGATTCACGTAAACCATCTTTGCATCTTGGATAATATAGATGCCAACTACAGCCTTTTCTGTAAGCATCCTGAATTTTTTTTCACTCGCTGCCAGCGCCTGTTCCACTCGCTTGCGCTCAGTGATATCAAAAAGGGTTCCTTGAACCTTGATTGGGGTTCCAGCTTCATCACATACATTACTATTCCTATCCTTTACCCATCGAATTTGCCCATCTTTTCTAATAATACGATACTCGCTCTCCGTGGAGTAGTTTGGTTTAGTTCGCAAGCTCTTAAAGTTTTCGCCTTTAATAAGGGTTTGAAAATCATCAGGATGAAGTATTTGGGGCATGCTAATCTTTCCGGAAAGAAATTCATCCACTTCGTACCCCGTGATTTCCTTGATAAGGCCATGAAGGAAAAACAGGTGCATTTCCATATCGGCCTGATACGCAATTCCCTTGAAATTCTGAATGAATGATCGGTATTTCGCCTCGGAGTCTTTTAGTTTTTGTTCTGCCATTTTTTGTTCGGTAATATCTACAAACGTGCCGACAACCAGCTCAACTTCACCATTCGAATCCAAAATAGGAGCCGCACTATCATTTATCCAAGATATAGTGCCATCTGAGCGTTTTACACCCATAACTACATTTTGCACTAGACGTTTAGTGCCTATTGCACGCGGCCCGGCCTTTTCTTCTGACGGCATTATAGTCCCATCAGGGCGTATAATATCCCAATTATCTCTAGTATAATGATACTTTTCTATTTCAGACCACCTCAGCCCCAATATCCGTTCCGCTGCAGCATTTGCTTGGAGAATATGCCCCTTAGGGGTAACTAATACGACCCCTTCTACCATTGTTTCGAATACTTTTCGTAGCTGCTCTTCACTATATTTTAATTTCTGTTCGGCGCGTTTACGGTCTGTAATATCATGATTTATTGTTACTGCCCCGGTTAATTCCCCATTTTGATCCCTCAGTGCAGAAACTGATGCTAAAACTTGGATTGCTATGCCATCTTTATGCGTTTGGACCACTTCGCCTTTCCAAGACCCGTTCGCTAAAAATTCTTGAATAACTTGTTCATTATTAGTATCAGGATGATATTCCGGGGGAATAACATCAGCCATACGTTTACCAAGCACCTCTTCAGCCCGCCATCCGTAAATTTGTTCTGCAGCTTTATTCCAGCTGAGAATTCTAAATTCATGATCAATTGAAATGATCGCATCTGAGACGGTTTCTAGAAGCTGGCGATATTTTTCTTCACTCTTTTTTAAGGTTGCAGACAACCGAAAACGCTGAATAGATTGTCCCACGAGACTACCAATACTCTCAATAATTTTCCTGGATTCTATTGGAATTTCATTCAAACTATGGGTACTTACATTTATACATCCTAAAACTCTATTTTGATGTAGAATCGGTACAATTATTATAATCTTCAGTCCTTCCCTTCTCTCTGCGTCCGTTTTAGGGAGATTAAGCTTTTCATAGTTTAAATATAAAGTCTTACCTTGTTCAAGTAATTCAATATGGGGTCCATCAACCCCATAATGGGAAGTCGCTTGAATGAATGGGTCCGAGAGTCCTTTATGATATAACATATTCAACTCTCCAGATTCAGCCTCAACAAGATAAATCCCACCACAATCGAGGTCTGTGTTATCAAGAATAGTATGTAAAGCTAATTTGAGAGCTTCAATTAGTGAATCCACCTGACTTACCTGAATTGCTAAGTCACGTTGAATTGTTATCAGTTCTTCCAGATTTTTTTGGTTGGTAATATCTCGTGAAATGCATAAAATACCCTCTGATACGGGATAGATATTTACTTCATACCAGCCCTTTCGCCCATCTGGAAAAATATATTTGTTTATTACGCTTCCAGGCGTCCGGGTATCCATGACTTCTTGAAAGGCCTTAAAAAAGGGGGTTTTCTCAATACCTGGAAACAAATCCATGAGTTTATGACCAAGCAGGTTTTCTCTGGGAATTTTTACGAAATCCACTGCAGCTTTATTGACGTAGACGTGGTTCCACTCATAATCTAATATATAGACACTATCTGCAACGTAACTTTCCAAAATTTTATATCGGGCGGCATTCATAATTATACCCCAATTAACTCCAAATCTTTTTTATTTAGTCTAGGTATCTGAAAATGTATAGTATCTTATGATTACCATTAAAAATCGGACTCCAATCATGATTATTCTACACAAAATATAAGGTTTATACAAAAAATAAAATAAATAAAAGGAGGAAAAAATGAGGGGGAATTGTATTTTTGATAAGCCAAGTTTATTACAAGCGGGATAGTCCAAGCTTAGAAATATCATGGCTAGTCCACTTAGTAACCACATCCAGTACAGCGGGTTGGTTGCTTTTTCGTGCCCGTTCAAGAGCGGGAGCAAGCTCGTTGGGCTCAGTGATGCGTTCACCATAGCAGCCGAAGGCTTTAGCGATGTCTGCGAATTTGGTATCAGGAAGAGAAGTGTCAATAAATCGCTTCTTAAAGTGATATTTTTGCCCAGTTTTAATCTGACCCCATGCACTGTTATTAGAGACGACGACAATAAAAGCGAGGTTGAGACGCTTTGCAGTTTCCAATTCTTGAATATTCATCATTACACTACCGTCCCCGCTTATGGTACATACTTGTCTGTCGGGTGCAGCTAGTTTCGCGCCAATGGCGTAAGGGATACTGGTACCTAGATGACCTTGTCCAACGCTTTGTAAAAGTTTCCGAGGCTTATCATTTTGAACAAGTTCAAGTGAATATAAACTAATGTCTCCGCCATCAATGATTAGAATGGCATCATCATCGAGAAATTTATTCACTTCATTGACGAGGCGTTCTTGGCGGATGGGCACATTATCGCTGTTCATAAATTTCTGTTTTCCTTCCCAAAATTTCGTGCGTGCTTGCATTAATTCAGTAAGCCAAGGACTTTCTATCGTTGGAAGTTCCTTCTCCTTGATGCGGGAGAGCATTTGCTGAAGGAATAATTTACAATCGCCAAGAATCCCTAAGGAAATGGGGCGGTTCTTGCCAATCTCGGCGGGATCAATGTCAACTTGGATTAAGTGCTTTTCTTCAGGCCAGATGGGTGATTTCCCGTAGCCTAGCGAGATCGCAAACCGGGTTCCTAAGGCAAGGATGAGGTCACTCTCATTTATCGCCCGTACTGTATGGCTGGAGAAGATTCCAATGCCAACATAAGTTGTAGAATCCTTATGTATAGCCGATGTCCCCATTACAGTCCCTATGACTGGAACTTTAAGATATTCAACAAATTCGTGGAAAATCGCCTCTGCCCCAGCATGGACTACACCTCCGCCGCAAATAACGACTGGCTTCTCCGCATTAAGTAGAGCAGTCACAGTTTGGTCTACTAGTGCAGGATCTGCCGCGGGGTTGTTAAGAGGTCTATAAGAGGAGGGTTCTCCACATATTATTTCATCCTCCACAGGTTTGCCCAATACATCTGCGGGAATATCCAAGTGGACAGGGCGTGGTCTTCCAAGGGTGGCTTCCCGAATTGCCTTTTGCACATATTCCGGAATGCGCTCAGTCTTCAGGATCTGACTTTGAAATTTAGTAATAGGTTTAAATAAAGCGATCTGATCGAGATCTCCTTGAACCGCACCTATATCGATCTGGCGGCTGATCACCTGAGGAGTGATCACTAGGACAGGCCAGCTATCAGAGTAAGCGGTCGCAACGCCTGGCACCATATGTGTTGCACCTGGTCCGACTGTTCCCATGCATACCCCAATCTTCCCAGTGACTCTTGCCCACGCATCCGCAGCATGGGCAGCTGCCTGTTCGTGACGCATCATGATCGTATCAATACCTTGCTCTCTACCCCACTGGTAAACAGCATCGTATATTGGTAGTAACTGTCCGCCTGGAATACCGAAGATGAAGCGGACTTCTTCATTAACTAACGCCTCAACGAGGAGATCGCCTCCAGTCTTGGCTTTTTTTTTCTTTTCTGCCATAAAAAACACCAATTTACTTAGGTTAATTTAGATTTGTTTTATAATTCATCAATTACAATAAGAATTTCTTCGAACTTATTGATCTTTCGATCAGGTTTTATGTTTAATTGTGCATGATGGGGAAGGTATTCATAGCCACGATAAGCGTGAATGGTCTTCATGCCCAGCTTAACGGCGGGTGCAATGTCTGCGTGAATATCATCGCCCACCATCGCTAATTCATTGAAGTTAGCGTTCATTGCAGCTTTGAACTCTTGAAAGGCGGGGAATCGTGGCTTTCGAGCCTTCCAATATACAAAATCGAAATATTTATCAATTTGTTGATTTTTGAGAATGGCATCAGTCACAAGTTGGCTGGCGTTTGTTATGAGCGCCAATTTATATTTTTTTGAAAGCTGTTCTAATGTGTTCTGCGCATTGGGAAAGAGTTTCCAAGCGTCTATTTCCACCGAGTGATATATATGAATGCACTTTATGAATTGTTCAGCTGTTAACTTGATTTCTCGTTTGGAAAAGGTATCTCGGAGGATTTCTTCGGTAAAATATTGTTGATCTCTAGTAACAGTCAGGGCAAAGTATTTGTTTCGGATTCGACGTAGGGTTCGTTTCAGCCGTTTTGGGTCATAGGTGATGCCAAGATCAGTTAAGTAATCCATAACTTTCGCGAAACCAGCATCAAAATGGACGAACCATTTGCCCAAAGTAAAATTTTCGAGGTAGACGATGGTAAATTGGAGGTCGAACGCAATTCCTTTTATCATTTTACTCAGATTTGGGGATGCTGTGCACAATTAGAGAGACTATCGATTGGAGATTATAAGTAAAATTATTTATATGCTCTTCCTTCGCACCACTCTTCTTCATCGGTCGAGATATTTTCTTAGTTTTGAGAAAATTGTCGGTAATCAGCTTATTTCGATCAATCATGCTAGAGGTTAGTTTATTTCTCTCAATCATACTATCGACTAACTTGTTTCTATCAATCATACTGGATACCAGTTTATTTCGATCAATCATACTAGTAATCAAATCGTTCCCTTCAATCATTTTATCACTGAGCTCATTCTGTTGAATAACATCGCTAATTAGTTTATTCCGGTCAATCATGCTTTTAATAACCTTATTTCGCTCAATCATTTTGTTGACAAGCTCATTCTGCATAATGGCTTTATCAACAATTGCAGTAACCAACTCCGTTATTGTCCGAACCGTTTTATTTATTTGGTCCTTATTTAACTGAGAATTTTTCAACTCTTTTACGATTTTGTTCCGATCAATCATTTCAATACATCTCAAGAATTCTTAGAGATTCTTCAGGCAATTAAAAAATGTTGTAATTGACATCCTAATTGATTTTTAAAAAGATTGTGTGGGAATTTGATATATTCTCTTTTCGTGTTCATATTTCGATGTATATCTTCAAGAGTAAATCTTGCACATGGGATTTTTTTTACCTTTCAATTATAATCAATTTTGTTCAAAAACTCTCTGAATCAGCGTCCTCGTAGGTTTAAAAACCTCCATTTCGCCTATCCAATGTTGTAAGACCTCTTTGAAGAAGTTCTGGAACTCTTCAGCAAAGGATCTCAGCTTATACTCCAGAAACGAGCTTTCTTCCTTGAGAATGAGAACAAACATAGCAGACGCTCCTTGCTCAACCATAATTTTCACGCTTTGATAGTCAATGAGATGTAGACTTTCCGTGGTCTTTACCATCTCAGAAAGGAGAAGTTGGATGCCTGAGAATCCCCCAGCTATTAGATCCGAATCCTCTAAGGGTATTTGCTGTTCAAAAGAGAAAGCGTATATACATACTCCGTTCGGGGAGATTACAAATATTTCTCGCATCTTATCTTTCCACTGAAGATCTGTGAAGGTTGAATAGGCCGCAAATCCATATCCAATTGATATCAATCCCATTATCGCAAATATTCTTGCAAATATACCATTATAACCAAAAAACAACGAATTAAAAGCACGATTTCTAAAAACAAGCCCAGATGCAGCCAAAAAAAAACCAAACATCGCAAAGTACATCCTGTGCCTTAAAGATCCAAATGTGGGTTTAATAAAAGCGAAATAAAGTAATGGAATTAGGGGTAATAAAATTATAGGTCCTCCAATTAATTGATATGTTGCCAAATCGTCACCTACACCCACCACACCAGTCTCCATAAACATCCCGATAATTACGACGGCAACTCCTGTACAAGTTGTGATAAATTTTGTTTTTCTAAGACTTAATTCACAGAGGAAAGCTACGAACACGACACTTGAAAAGAGTAATACAAATTCAAATTTAGGAAAAAATTCACCTGCCAAAAATTCAATTTCAAAGATACTAAGGAAAATTCTCTGACTCGAGAGCAAATAAGATACCCCCCAAGCTAAAAAAGCAAGGGCGACTCCTAAGAACGGTAAAAGTTCTCGACTTGTTTTTCTCACCTTCATGAATTTTTTTAAAAAATAGAAACAGAGCAAAAATCCACAAATTGACAAGATTAGTTCTAATTGAGCTTCGTATATAAGTTCAACATCTCCCACTTTCTTTCACACCTCGATATAATAAATATAGTAATATAACAATTTATTTAAAAATATGAAGTATGAACTACTAAAAAATGAGCAGACGAATCCAAATGGTTCCTAGTTTGTAGTTCAGGGTTGATTTTAGATTTTAGTAGTAATTTCTAGGCAATATTGCTTTCTTATCGGTTCGTACATCAATCAACTTTAATCCCTCTTTCGGAATCATTTTTTGTAGGGTTGGGTCCAAGTCTTTCAGTTTCTCAACGACTGTACCTTTACCTCCAAAGACCTCTGCGATTTCTGCGAAGTTCGTTGTGGGGCGGTCGGTTTCGTAGAGTCGCCAATTATAGATGAGAGCTTGCCCCAGCTTGACATATCCAAGAGAAGAATTATTTAGAACCACAATCGTACAATCGATTTGATATTTCTGGAGGGTCTCTAATTCAGCGAGCCCACCGTTCATGAGTCCTCCATCCCCAGTGAGAAGCACAAGCTTTGGTATATCTTTTTTATACAACGTCTTGAGTCCGAAAGCAGTTCCGATCAATGCACCCACTCCGAAGCCTGTTGGTCCAACGCCGCGCGGTGTGATGATCTTCCTACCAATCGACTTTACTGGGAAATAGGGACCGATCCACCTTGCACTCGCACTTGCGTCTGTAACTAAATAATCGTCTTTGTCTAAAGCGTCAGAGATAGCTTTAACAACGCGTTCTGGTCTAATGGGCTCTGCATTCATCCAAGGTTCATCATCCATCTGGCGGTAGGATATATGGTTCTTCTTTAACCACTCAATATTGTTTATACGCAGCTCTAAAATTTCCTCTGAAGGGGGTTCCAATTGTAGTTGGGAGAAGATTCTAGATAAAATAGTCTTGGGATCACCCACAAGTCCCAGGGAATCGTAATTGAGACCGATGTTGGAGTAGCTGGCATCGATGTGAATGGTTTTTTTACTCTTTTGAGGATATTTGAAGTAAGCAGTGTCGTCTTCCGTTAGCCTGTTGCCCACGAAGATCACCAGATCGGCTCGTTTTCGCATGAATTGGTGATTAGGGCGAAGGCCGAACAGTCCAACAATTCCGAAATACAATTTATCACTATATGGTCTCGACTGCATTATACCTTTTCCTGCAATGGTTGAAAATACGGGCGCTTGTAACAGAGTGCTTAGTTGGGCGACTTCTTCGAATGCACCTGAATTGACGGCGCCTTCGCCTGTGAAAAAGCAGGGCTGTTTCGCATTTATTATTATGTTAATCGCTCTCTGGACATCATCACTACAGGGTATCGCTGGGCAGGTTTCTATCTGCTCGGTCGTATGGGATGATGGGAGAAATTCTTTGAGAGGAACCTCTGATTCTGCAAGAACATCTTGTGGAATGATAAGTGCAACTGGTCCCGTCTTGCCATTCATTGCCTGATTTATAGCAGAATTAATAAAGACAGGGGAATTACTGGGATTGTTCACCTTTTTAGCCCATTTAGTTATTGGTTTGAACGTTTCAATGAGATTGATATCATGTGCTACGTTGTGTTGTTCATAATAAGTCCTCACCGCGCCAACTAAGCAAAGTATTGGTGATTCCGAGCCCATAGCTTCTACAAGTGCAACAGGTAGATTCATAGATCCAGCGGCACCTGCATCGCAGACTCCCAAGGATCCGGTTACGCGAGCGTAGGCATCTGCTGCAAACCCGGCGGTACGTTCGTCATTGACCAGAACATGTTCTATACCCTCTGTACGAAATAGCGCATCATAAAGTTCCATACTATGCCCATCGGGAATACCAAAAATGTACTTAATACCTCTCTCTTTCAAATTCTGGATTAATCCATAGCCTACAGAAACGAGTTCCGCCATCTTTATCTCCATCTTTTACTTGGTATAATTCAATTAGTTTTAATTAGAATTACTCCATAATTAAGATTTATTTTTATAAGTTGGGGTAATGCTGTTTAATGCGTTGAAGCGATTTTTGAGCATCAGCCATACCCAATTCAAAAACGGTGGGTCCTTTGAAATTAGACTTTTTAATTAATCCAATTAGATCCATTGGAAAGCTCCCATCGCCAATTGCAATATGGTCATTTGGTCGTCCATTAGCCATAAATTTTCCATCGTTCATATGAAGCTCAATTACCCTATCTTTGTGCATTTCCCATAATTCATATACGGTTTCAGGTCCTGAATAACCGCAAATTTGATGTCCAAAGTCCAAACAAATTGAAAGATCGTATTTATCTATAATTTTACGTGCTGAAACAAATGGGAATTCGATATTCTCGGCAGCTAATAGGCGAGGTGAGATTTTTGTTTGCTCTAAGATCTTTTCCACGCTGGTAGCGGCAAATCCATTAATTAAATGGATAATGGGTGCCTTAATTTTAGGGCTAAGATTGATTTTTGAAAACTCTGCAGCTAATGCACCAGTCAGATGAATAACATATGCCAAAGGATCTAGGACTTCAGTTCGCTTGATTGAGTCCACAGCACATTGGATTGAGGCATCTCGAATAACCGTATTGGGACTTGCAAGTTCGATAGACCAGATAGGGAGGTGGACTGAATACGTTATACCCGTATCCTCTTTGATTGTGAGCAAATTCTTAATTATCCGTTTGGAAAGCGCCCCAGGCAGTACATAATGCAGATCCATAGAGATTTCAATATGTTTATATCCTGCATTTATCGCTCTCTCTACTAACAGGGGAAATTTGAGGTCTCGTAAATCAAATTCATTCAAAATATCGAATGAAATAGGAGTTATTCCAAATCTCATAAAAATCACATTAAGACTTAAATTTTTAAGATTTCCTATTTTTTCTTTTTTTTCCGTTTGATAGGTCCCTGAATTTCTAACAGAATTCCCAATTGGTCTTCCGTATTGAGGTAGGCAAACATTCGAGAGCCGGGTATTCTACCTGAAAAAACTACTTCAATCCCGAGTTCTTTGAAATGCTTGAGATAGGATTCAATCTGTTTGACACTGCAGCTTACGTGATGAAATCCTTCCCTTCCGTGATCTAAAAACTCTTTGTAGATGTTTTCCCCTTCAATTAATTGAATAAGTTCTATTTGAAGGTTGAAGTACCGGCTAAAACCGAGTTTAATCTTAATCTCCGTGTCAGTTCCCCGATAAGTAACTGCTCCGGTCATAGGAGGCAGAAAGTTAAATTTCGGCATATTAAACACGTTTTCCATGATCTTTGCTTGCTTTTCAATGTCCTTGTAAACATAACCAAATTGATCTACTTTTAAACCTCGTAAGTTGAGTCCGGTAATATTTTCCATTTTTTATCCCTTAATACATAAGATAAGTTCATTACTATTGTTTATAAAAACCATATTTCATCACTGAATCTTTTAAGGCTTTTAAATTGGCGATGGGAATCTCATCAGGTAATGCACACGCAGAGCAGAGCATATAGCCGCCCCCTTCCATGCACCCCGCAATTTGTTTTTGACAATATTTTTCAACGTCTTTTGGTGTCGCCATCGCAGTGACTTGTGGAGGAATATTTCCCATAATACACGCTCGGTCCCCGAGAACTTCTTTCGCTTTGAAAATATCAGTTAAATCTAGGTGAAACATGGTCTTCGCTTTTGGCAACTCCGTAAAGTAGTCAAGAGCGGCTGTATAATCATTATCGAGATGGAACTGAACTATAAAACCTTTTTTAATAATATAATCGGCAATCCTCTTTATGTGTGGCCAGAAAAGTTCAAATCTTTTAGCACCTATAAGGTTTGTGGCAATTCGAGAGAAACCAAACAACACCATAGTTGTTCGCTTATGTCTGCTAGGGGGTATCTGTAAGTCAAGGGTCTTTAAGATTTCAGCCTCGGTGCTTTCACAGGCTTGCAAGACCGTGTCGGGCATTTTAACAACATCAACCAAGAAATTATCAAACCTTCTAAGGAACGAGATAATGTCAACAGGAGGTTCGATAATGGCTTCAGCAAGATTTAGGACATCCATTTCTTTCAACCAGCGCCCCACACTTAGATTTCCATATTGGCGGATGTATTTTGCAAACTCTGCTTGTAGCTCGGGTCTTCTCTTAAAATGAGAGAAGCCTTTTTCCATTAGAAGGTTATATTCATTACGTTTCATGAGTTCTTTTTCATGCATCTGCTCGGGGATATTGCCTTTTGGAAGGTCCCAGTCGAAATAAAACATGCTATGAGAACCTGGGAAGGGTAAATAGTAGCCAAGTAAGGGTGAGCAGCCAGAATACATA
Source organism: Candidatus Helarchaeota archaeon (assembly GCA_016840125.1). Next base: position 25,816 of record JAEOSY010000453.1, read on the forward strand.
TCAAAACCCCCAAATTGTTCCCAAATCGTCTTTACTGCTTCAAAAGATTTTGGAATATTGAAAAAGTATTCCTCAATTGTCATTCCCGTCAACAGTCCAGGTGTACAGCGAAGGACGGGAACAAAGGGAACCCGATCAGGTTCCTTTAAACTCAGCATCGCCTCAACTCGTTCACGGGGAGTCATAGTTTCATCAGGATGCATTTTTAGGGGCATATTAAACCATCACAATCTTATTTTTAATCAGAGAAAAATATATTTTCCACATCCTTTTAAACCGTTCCTTAGGTAATTGATGGAGAGAAGAGAATGGATCTGAAAGATACGCAAGAATTTTACGATGACATTGCTGAAACATATGATTGGTTATTCTCAGAATGGAAAGCAGTCATGAACAGGCAGATGGAGAAGTTAGTTCCCCTGTTTAGAGAAAAAAGTGTGAAAAAAGTATTGGATTGTGCATGTGGAACAGGTGTTCAGTCGATAGGGTTGTTGCAGGCAGGATTCGAAGTTTTAAGTTCCGACATAAGTGGAAAGATGTTGGAGCAGGCATCAAGGCACGCAAAGGAAGAGGGATTGAACTTGGAGACTCTTAGAGCTGGCTTCAGGGAACTTAAGCAGAAAGTTCCAGATCAATTCGATGCGGTGGTTTGTATGGGTAACTCGATCCCACACTTGTTCTCGGATCAAGATATTAAAGACGCATTACTCAACATGAAACACGTCTTGAAACCAGGAGGGTTGTTTGTTGTAGAGATAAGGGATTTCGACCGCCTCTTCGAATCCCAAGAGAAGTTCATGGTCATTCAAGTTAATGCAGAACATGGGGACAATTTGGTGACGATCCTTTATGACGTTGAAAAAACCCGTCCAATTGCACGGTTTCATGTCATTTATATCATTCAAAATAAAATCAGTAAGCAATATAAATTAGATGTGCATTCGGTGGATTATTATCCGATTGGAAATGAAAAGTTAAGGATGTTGATTCAGGATGCTGGATTTTTAAATGTAAAAAGAAGAGATGACTTTGAGGGATTTGTCTGGTTCATAGGACAAAAAGAATGAGGGGCTCACGTGAAAGGAGTTAGTAAATTGATAGATATAAAGGATGTACGTGCTGCGTTAAAAGAAGTCATATCACGTTATGATGCTGATGAAGACGGAGAGCTTAGCCCGAAAGAAGCGTTTTGCTTTCTGCAGGGTTTTTGGGGAGTGGGATACTCGCCAAGTCACGTCCAGCTTGTTAAAGACCTATATACCAATCCAAAATATGCTGCTAAGAAAGTTGAGAAGATAGGAGATTGGCAATCTACACACTATAAAGGATACATTCCTTTAGATGGTATGATACGATTTTGTGAGGTAGAGATGGACAAGTCTAATGAATTACAAAATCAAGTATATAATTCACTAGTCAGTCATGGGTATGATATAAATAAGAAAGAGGGGAAAGTCAAGCTTAAATTAATGAACCCACCGCGTGAAACATACCAAACCCTGTGTTTGCGTCTTGCCCAAAGCCATTTAAAATCCCCTCGCAACATTAACTTAATGCAATGGTTAATGGAAATAGGTAATGGCATGATCGAACATCGGGAGCGCCCAAACGAGGAGTTAATGAAGATACTAGGTGAAAGCAAAGTTTTTGGGGATTCAGAAGCCCAATGGGATAATATGGAGGCAGATTGGAGATTATCTGAGTTATTAGCTCAGGGCAATTATCTTGAAAAATCTGGATTACATTGGAGCAAGAAGTTCATTGAGGTTTTTAAAAAAGTTTTTGCTCTCTACGATGGAGACAAGGATAGTATATTAACCAGAGATGAGATGCGCCTTTTCCGGAGTGTTTTAACTGGACGAATACCTAATCAATCCCTCCTAGAGATTTATATGAAGCACGCTACTCTCGAAAAAATCATGGCCGAAGCGTTGGAAAGCGAAAATTCACGTAAAAATCTGCTAAGTTTCGTGTTCTGGCATGGTTATAATGAAAATTTGCATCTCTTACCCAGCGTAAACCTAGAACCCATCAACCAAAACACCTTAATATTGCATCTCTGCCAAAAAATTGAAAGCAAGAAGGGGAAAAATGTGGATTTTGAGGTTGATTTGCTAAGTAATTTCATTCAGTTTATGCTTTATGAGGAGGAGGCATTAGAGCCCAGTAACGAAGTTATCAGTGCTATTAGGAATGTCTTAGGTATTAAAAATTTGCAGGATATTTTTGAACTTAAAAGAGGGAAAGTAGAAACACTAAGCACTATTGAAGAAGCGTTCCAAGTATTTGCACTCACACTTCAATATACTGCGAAGGATTGGGGTGAAACAACACCAGAATCGAGTCCAGTAACCTTTATTAGAAACGCTGAGGAAGCAATTCTTTCACGTGTGAAAGAACAACCGATAGTTTTCGTTGAGTTTTTATCCTCTAAAAATACTCTAGAACAGCTGAGAGGTATTCCATCAATTAAAAACTATTTAGATCAGAGAATGAGCCGTAGAGGACATATTAGTATCATCCCGCAAATTATAGAAAGCTTATCATTTAAGGAAAGGTTCACAGGCTATTTCAAACAACTTTGGAAATTAATTGACCCTGTGGCGCTAGTAATTTTTGCAATGAAGCTAGTTGGAGCGTTAATATATTCAAGTGCTTACAATTCTAATGTGATTATCAATCTCTTAAAGCGATTAGATGATGACACCGGGAAATCAGTTCTCCAAAATATCGTAGAGCAGAAGATTGTTGCCCAAGAGCTAGTAGATTACTACTATTGTTTGCGATTCAAGGAGCCATATCCCGACATCCTTCCTAGGGAGAATGAACTTATTCAAATGACGGCAGACCAAATAGCGGATAAATTAGCAGATTATTGTGGAGTGCCGCAAGCCAAGATAGATGCTCATTTTCGGATGTATAAAATAATTGGATCTGATCAATCAATAGGTAATACAATCCTCAAAGATGCCAAACAGCTGCAAAAGTATGGGATAGATAGAAAGACGGTAGCTAAGAAGTTTGCAGCTTTGTTAGGGATTGAGAAGGGGAAAAATTTGCAAGCAGATTCTCCCTATCGTGTCGTGAAATGCTATACTGCGGGCCATCATCCAGATGTGTTTCACCCAACTCATGGAGAATTATGTTACTATCTAGAGAGTGATAGGGTTGGAGGATCTGCGGATTGCTTGATTATTAATAAAACACTGGTCTCGGAGGAACATCAAGAGGAAGTTATTAGGTGGTCAGAAGGAGATATAGAAAATCTTTTAGTGGTATGATTAAATGCACCGAAAAAGGCGGAGTGGGAAGATTGGGATGGATTTTTATACTGTTCGGATATGAATCCCTATCTGATTCGTGTGGCTTGTTGTTTTGAAGGGGAAGGTACGCGGTATCATGTGGATGTGACCAAATTATGCCGAATTCTGGGATTGCTACTTAAATAGTCTTTTAAATCGACCCTTCTTCTTTTTCTTCTTCTTTTTCTTCTTCTTTTTCCCATCAAGGGCCTTCTGGGATTCTTCAATGGCAGCTTTCTTGACATGGTAAAAGTCCTCTTCGATGGAGGTTTCGCTCATCTGTTTCCAAACATCAGTTAAAGTTTTTACGCGATCTGTTGAGGAGGGCGTTTTTTCTTGAATTTCTGCAAACTCAATGAAATGGGCCTCTTCCGGAGAGAATTCCTGAGATTCCTGAACTTTGGGAGATTCGGGGATTTCTGCTACAAATGCATCACTCGTGAGAAATTTCGAATAATCAAAATTGGAACTGATATAATTATTAAATTCTTCTTGCGTCATTTTAAAGCTCCCAAGAAGAGAATTCATCGATTTCGCGCTGTAGGATTGGAACAGGTATTTCAATAAAAATTCCAAGTTAATTTTTTCGTGGCTTTCTGCCAGTTTTTTGGATATGTCGCTTTTGATAGTATCCCGGATAAATTCCTGCCATTCGTTAATACACTCTACAATGAGATCTTGGAGAAAGGTCTGACCCATATCATCAGGGAAGAGTTTCAGAGTAATGTTTCGATCCTTCAGGGCGTCTAGGTAAAAAACTACAAACTTAGTTTTGATAGTTAATAGTAATTCATTTTCGTTCTCAAAAAGGATTTTATTTATCTCGGAAGTAAAGCGTTCAGAGGTTTCAAAA
>JAEOSY010000454.1 GCA_016840125.1 Candidatus Helarchaeota archaeon
AAGTAGGCTTCTTTCTTTAGCCATGGTTCTCCAAGGCATTAAAAATGACGTACAAGTGTTTGATACAAATACTGCTGATCCTTGGATCCCCTGGCCTTGGCCATAATCATTCTTAAAAACGTAGGAATCCCCCTCCGTATAAATTTTCCTCTTTTTTTTTAAATATAATCAAAAAAAATCTTAAAAAAAAGTACTGCGGATGTATTTTATTCCAGTCTCGATTCTCCGATAAAGATCTTGTTCATAGAGGTGGGGTTGGATTTTTTGAAATTGGTCCTCATTTTCCCTCAATTTCTCTAGAATCCTTGTTTTGCTCTTCCGAATTCTAGTTTTCAAGTCAGAAACAGCGCTTAATATCTCATAAATACTCATGTTAGTTGTTGAATGTGTAATTAAATTAGGATAATAGGCATCTCGATTCGCTCTCTCAGAAGAAAATTTCATAAAATCGGTGAAGGTTGAAAACTTTAATGAAAGATCATATTCATCAGGATGTTCGAACGCAAAGGTACCTGGTAAGATGCAAAGCGCAGTTACCCACCGGGGTACTGAACCTAGCTCGATGGATTCTTTTAAAAATTTCTCGTTTGCTTCTAAATCTATTGATCGCTCCATGCCTGTGATCATCCAATATGTTTTCGGTATGATTCCGTTTTTTACTGCACTTTTAAGAAAGTGTGATGCTTGTACCGTATTATAGGGTCTTCGTAATTTATGAAGGATATAATCTGACCCACTTTCGATTCCGACATCCATGTTACCTACACCTGCCTTTGCCATACTTTGCAGTATATTATGGTTTATCTCTTTAGAAGGAACCATCGCCCAATTAAAATAATAAAATGAATCCTGTAAATTCTCCTTCCATAGTGCCTCACTTAACTCTAGAATGCGTTTTGGATCACAATAAATATAATCCTGGATTGATAACTCCTTGACATAATCTAAGAGGATTCGAATTTGTTGTACAATCCAGTCTGTAGAATGAAAAGCGATCTTTTTGCGTGATGATAAGCAATAGTTACTCCCTGCTCCTACACAATGAGCACAGTGAAACTTACAGGGCCCACGACAGGTGTTTATCATCGCGAGGTTGTAAGGGTTCAACGGGCTTGGTTTTAAAAAGTTTGGAATGTAGGGGGGAATTTCGTCTATGTCCTCAAATATATTCATCCCCTCTGCCTCAATAATTTTTTCACCTCGCCGAGAGAACGTTCCCGCAACTCCTTCAATGCTCTGCCCTTTTTCAACTTTATCAGCTAAGATCCCCATTACTTTCTCCCCCTCGCCCTTCACTACAATATCAATAAAATTGTAAGATTTCATAATTTCTCTGGCAAATAAAGTTGCGTGAACACCCCCCACAATAATAGGTACGTTAGGATGGATTTTCTTCAAAAAGCGTGCTAATTCCAACGCACCTCTACTTAAATGAAGCCAATTAAGCTCAATCCCAATTATTATTGGATTAGACATCTTAAATATCCCTTCAAGGTGCTGATTATTCATCCCCAATTTGTAGGCTAGCGGTATGTTCCAGCACTCCACTTTATAACCGAGCTTTTTCAAATATGACCCTATATGCAATAAGCCATATCCACACAAGAGTGGAGAGATACTTGACGAGTATAACGCATTCGCTCTTAATATCGTAGGGGGGTGGAAAAGTAAGATCTCTGGTTTCATTTTCTAGGTTCTCCACTCTCTATTAACTTGGATATTAATTACCCCCAGAACCCATCGATGCGATCTCCAACAGCGGCGCTTCGACCCCCCTTGATGCAATGTGCAAAATCAACTCCATACTCTGCCTGAACAAATTCAAGCAGTCTTTCATGGTCTATGTCTTGGTAATCAATGGTCTCAAGTAGAGTTTTCCCGGAAATCTCGATTTTAAATGAGGCATTAATGAGGAGGTCAATACGATTCAAGATGGATAGTGCTCGCTCTCCCGCATGGGCAAACGCTTTTATTTCGCTATCAAATATGTTAGATTGAATCTGTTCAGCTTCAGCATCAAATTCCATGATTGATTCCATCACTCCTTTTGAAGGATCTATCTTAATCCGCTTCTTTATCACACGCTTCATCTTTTCAACAGCTACCTCTGTATTTTTGATTGCTCTCTCAATAATCTTCTTTTCAAGGTGCAGATTTAAACCGTTTTCTTTCCACCCAGTCAAGGAGATATTATATTTATCTAAATCTTGATTAATAATTAGGAATTTCAGTGTGATATTGCTCATATTCGATATTATATCAACTTTTTTCAACTCATCCGTAATATCAAAACCTATTACCCAGCCCTTTAAATCCCCCAATGTTTGAAAGATGTAAGGAGAATCTGTAGAACATGAAGAAAATATACCTCTAGGAATAGTGAAATTATCATTTTCTTCCTGGCATAAATTTGTGTATTCTTCTGGGAGCATGAAGTCAGTGCGAAAGATATATTGGTGACGATGCGGGGCAAGCGAAACCAAAGTATCCACTAAATCGTCAACACTAGTTGAATCGCTTCCTATCAATACTATCGGAATTCTATCCAGAACTGCTCTTAAAATTAAAGCAAACTTGCCTGCTCCAATTTGGTCAATTAATTTTTTTAAAGAAGATCTACCTTCCATTTTCTAATCTAACTCCTTTTAAATGCGGTTCCAAGCTCAAATCTCTCATTTTTACCTCAAACCCGCCATTTATATTACGTTCAAAAAACTGTATATAAACCTCGCATACATATCGATGTGAGTATTAACCTCTAAATATTGAGGGAAAATATTGAAATATAGCATATAAATCAGCTTCCTTCTCTGTAGCTTTCAAAAAGTTGTAAAATTGCCTGCCCTCGCATTTTTTGGGTATCAAGATAATAAATTTTTATCCGTCCAAATTGTTTAAATCGGACGATCTCAGCCCTGACAAGAACCTTGAGATGTTCTCGTGCACAATTTTGGGATAATTGAGCTTTTTCAGCAATTTTAGGAACATGTAACTCCACATCAGAAGCGAGTATTCTTAAAATTTTAAAACGATTTCCACTAAGGATCTCCTCTACTGATTTCACGCTTTTGGGATTATCAATCACATTTCTTCACCATCGGAGTGTTTAACAACATTATCAACCCATTCAATCAATTCTCCCTCCAGAATCCTGATTGGAACGTTCAGTCTAAAGTTTGAACTCCCACTTAGTTCGCCTTCAGATTTAGGTGAGGTTGTACTAAGAATTTTGTATTCATCTGTCAAATCCTTCAGATGTTTTAGAATTTCTGATTTGGTGAGTGCTTTTGTATTATTTTCTTGACAGATCGATTGGTAACAATTCCAATTATCACCAATCGTAAAATAAGCTTTCGCATTGCTTTTCAATTGCTGCGCAATGGCTTTAAGAATTAGTTTCTGGTGCACCTCCATTCCCCCCAATGTCGCTATATTAATCTCAGGATCCAAACTAACTTTTGCCGCCCTAACGAATTCAGGCGTTATTTGGACTGATTGTGAGCGATCCGCAAAATTTGCAGAAGTTATTAGTAATTCTAAAGCGTAACGCGCATCCCCTGATTCTGCACTGAAGTCCGAGATTAGTTCGATGGACTCCTTCAAAACTGTATTTTCAAAAAATGCTTCTTTGATACGTTTCTTAAGAATATCCCGAATTTGAGGGCGTGCATATTTTTCTAAAAAAATTGTTTCACTTATGAACGAGCTTTTTGTGCTAGGATCCAAACTATCCCTAAAGTTTTCGTCCTTTGCAATCGTTATTAAAGAGAGTCTTCGTTTTAAATTGTAGTTATCATCACCCATCCGCGTTAAATTATAAATTAATGAAGGGTACGCCTTAATTAAGGACTCTGCATCATCTAAACAGAGGAGGATATATACCTCTTCTCTGTTAAAAATCTCCTCCGAAAGGAAAATTACTAGATCTTCTGCAGGAATACCCCGTGTAGGAAAGTTAGAATTAAACTGACGAATTATCCGGTTTAGTACCATGATTGGTTTATTATATTTCCGGCAGTTAATATGAATGTAATTTAGATTAATGTTCCTTTTAACAGCCTCATCCTCAATCATCGCTCCAAAACTTTTCGCAATAGATGTTTTACCAGTTCCAATGGGACCTGTAATAACCACCCTTTTACTTACTGCACCTGGATTAGTAATTAGCGGTTTAAATATCTGTACAAGCTTTTTAATTTCTTCTCCTCTGTGTGGAAGTTCCAAAGGTGTGTATTCAGAGGATAATGTTGTTTCATCCTTAAACACCGTCGGATCCTTCAATGCTTCGTTCATAATTTTTTTAGTTGACATTGTTTAGGGCCCCATTTAGCATGATTTTCTAAATTTCTATTCCCTTGGTTTAAGAGTCGAATGATCCCATAAATCGAAGAGATGTTTAAGGGCGCGGGCTCTTGGATTTTCAATTTTAAACCGGTAAATCTGAATCCGGCCGAATGTTTTCTTTTCAACAAGGTCTGCTTGAACAAGGCATCTTAAGTGATTTAAACTAGATTTATGGTTGAGGTGCGCATTTTGAGCGATTGCGGAAATATTTAATTCGCCAAAATGGGCAAGAATCTTTAAAATTCTAACGCGCCCCTTAGACTTGAATACCTCTTCAAGGATTTCCTTATCACCTCTCTTGATATACTGGAGATCGACTATTGATGTCCTTTGTGATTTACGAGATCGGTGAATATTAGGTGTATCCCGTGGGTAAATATCTAGTCACCTCTCATCCTAAAACTTCGCTTCATGAAAATCATCCCAATCTAGAGTTAATAGCGGGGAAATAAGGTAGAGCTTATATTTAAGGGGTAAAGACGGGGACTGAAAAGTGATCATTTTCTAATTAGCGATTTTCGTCGGAACGAGTCAACAAGATTGAAGGGGAATAATAAATTTTCAACCGAAATTTTTCCATTTCTAGAATTAAATCTGTCTATGAGGAATTTTTGAAATACTGAAATGAAATCTCTAAATACAGCTACGTAACTTGACTAATTCTAATAAAGAATATGAAATTCTATTATTAAACTCCATCAGTTTTATTTGTGGTGCTTTTAAAGCTTTATCGCAGATGTTACTGTAGGAGCTTTACTAATATTTTTGGAGAATTCATGATGCTACAAAACAAGGGCGACAAGTTAGATGCGTTACTGGTTAATTTTGGAATGGCCACGAATGTACGTGCTACTGCCATCGTTTCTCGAGATGGATTCGTGA
>JAEOSY010000455.1 GCA_016840125.1 Candidatus Helarchaeota archaeon
CTCCTTGATCGACTTCCCGACAACTTGAAGCGGTAATTTGAAATACAGATACCGGATTCCAAGTTCTTTCGCAAAATATAGTCCCAGTGAGAGCCGAATCTTCTCTCCTTCGACTTTAAACATATCTTTTTGAAAGATACACACAAAGAGCCCCTCTTTCGGTAAATACTGAGGCACTCGAATCGGACGATTATAGTTTCCTTTCTTTCGCTCCCGTAGTAAGCCAAAAAAAGAACGCATCGACCGATTGACGACTTTCATAGTTTGTTGGGCAACTTGCGAGGGCAACTGCTGATAGTTCTCATTCTCTTTCACATGATGATAGGCTTGCTCGTATTGCAGAAATGTTCCATTAGCAAAGTAATATTGCCGCACCGTGTAGAGTGCATGGTTATAGAGGTTTTTCGAGAGATGAGTTAACTGGCGGAGTATCTGGTACTCGTATTTCGACAACCCTCGGAGGTGATTCTTTTGGGTCAGATACATCTGACTTTCCCCTAGTTCTATTATATCTCAGACAATTTTAACCTTGTGTTGGCGATTCATCTCCTCCTTCTTGGATGGAGTCTTCTCGCCGATTGAGATAAAGTTACATATGAATAATCAACTATAGTGTTATATCATGGCTAAATTAACATTCGAAATTTCAACTAAGTCAGTGGAACCTCCCTTTGTTCTAATAAAACCCGGAGTATCAGACGAAGAATTTTTTGAATTTATGGAAGAGGATATAGCGTGCGAATTACTTGGTGGAGTTTTAATCGTGCATTCTCCCGCGTCTCTTGAGCGTGAAGAAATATTTCAATTTCTGTTAATCATGTTAAACCGATTCTTAGCGAAATCTGGAAAAGGAAAAGTATTAGGCTCTCGATTTATTATGCGCCTTGCCCAAGGAATCATCCCGGAACCTGATTTAATGGTTCTTACTCCCAGATCTCAAGTTCAACTTAAAGATACCTTCTTGGAAGGCCCTGCGGATATAGTATTTGAAATACTCTCACCCAGTACTCGAGAAATTGATCTTTCCAAGAAACTACCGCAATACATTACTCATGGGGTGCGTGAGGTATGGATTGTTGATCCTGAAGCCCAAGAAATTCAGATTCACCGACCAGAGAAGTCAACTGAGACGTATGTTAACGAGCAACGCGCATCCTCTTCGGTACTCTCGGAGTTTTGGATCCGACCCGTGTGGCTTTGGAATTTAAGCAATTATGACCCAGGTGACTGTTTAGAAGAGGTTTTATCAACCACGAATAATGAATAAGATTCTAACTAACACGAGTCCAAGTATGTAGGGGGAATATTACCCATCAATCCATTTGGTGCCATCTGTTTCATACAAATGGATCAGTATAACGGGTTTTTTGCTATTTTTTAATGTAGAGTATTGCAGGGTTGAAGTTGAGGTTTCGTTTAATCTAACGATTTACTCGACTGGAGCCATACTACCAAATGCCCGGACTACAACTTCGGGAAGAGCTGGGTGAATGTGCATTGATTGAAACACCGGGATATAACTGCCGTCCCCGCTGTTCATTACATTGATAATCTCTTGGATTAAAATCGGTGCGTAAGCGCCAATGATATGCGCTCCCAGGATACGTCGCGTTTCCTGATCTACCACAACTTTCACAAAGCCTGGGGGGTCAACCATTGCCATCCCTTTAGCGGTGTCTCGATAATCTGCAACTCCTACGTTAATTTGATAACCTTGTTCTTTAGCTTGCTGGGGTGTTAAGCCCACGCTAGCAACTTGAGGACTACTAAATACTGCTTTTGGAACTGCTGAGTAGTTTACGGGAATTAATTGGGATTCCCCTCCTCCGTGTCCATGGTGTTGTGCTTCATTTGGATGAAATAATGTATGGGCATTATACCACGCAATTTCCGCCTCGTAATTAGCCACATGTCGAAACATGTGTTTCCCAAGGGCATCTCCAAAAGCCCAAATGTTTTTTTTCGATGTCTGAAGGTATTCATTTACGATGATATAGCCTCGTTTATCGATTTCAACTCC
>JAEOSY010000456.1 GCA_016840125.1 Candidatus Helarchaeota archaeon
GAACAGATCGAATCTGTGGTTAAAGAGGCCGCTAAAGTCAATGGCTTTATTATTCATACCATGGTTTCCAATAATCTTCGGAAAGTGATGTTGCGCGCCAGCCGGCTTTATAATATTGCTACTTTTGATTTAATGGGTCCTTTGCTGGAGAGACTCTCACAGCAACTGTTGATATCTCCTTCAATGAAGCCGGGTCTTTTCCAGCAGTTAAACGAAGCCTATTTTCGCAGAATAGAGACCATGGACTTTGCTTTTCGTCATGATGATGGACTCCGAATTGAGGAAATAAAAAAGGCTGAAATTGTCCTCGTTGGTGTTTCACGTACATTCAAGACCCCACTTAGTATTTATCTTTCATTTAAGGGGTGGTTTGTGGCTAATATACCAATCATTCTGGATATGCCTCTTCCGGCAATTCTGGATGAATTACCACGGGGTTGCGTATTTGGTCTTCGTTCTGATCCTCATCGCCTGGCAGAATTGCGTCGAGTGCGTGAGGCACACTTCAGTGGTGCAACAGGAGATTATGCCAAAACTGAGTTCGTGCGTCGGGAGATGCAATACGCCTTGATAGTTTTCAACGCACATCCTAACTGGCCGGTGATCGACGTAACGAGTAAACCAATTGAAGAAATTGCTTCAGAGATCCTGGCACTTGCCGGCAATAAATTAAATCGAGAATAATAATATATGCTACGCACCCTGTATTTGTATTCAAAAACCGGCAGCTCGCTGTTTATTAAAAATTAATATTGAGGATAAAAAAATGAAGTATATGTACATTTATCTTATTACATTCTATCGAGCTCTTTAAAAATATTATTGCGTTTATCAATCGCCCTCAATAGATTGTACGTCAGATATTGTTTCTCCTCTTGTTGTCATACGAATCTACCAGCAGACCCATTGAAAACGAAAATTACATTAATTTGTGAACACAGCTGCGTTATATGATTCACCTTCATTTGAGTATTCTTTTATTATTCATATAGATTTTAATATTTAATGCTACAGAGGGTATTAGCCATGTTTCTACAATATTTTAGACAAAACATGCAGCCTAGAGTAGCAACTATAATAGATATGAATCCGTTCAGTTTAAGATAGAGAAAATCTGGAGGTTAACCATGTCAGTTAAAATCCATTTCCCAAAAATATTTCTGTTTATTCTCTTTATGTTTTTGCTAAACATCGTTACCATTACATTAGGGGATGAACCATCTAGAATAACAGTGGTGAATAATACAGAATATTTCCTACACGTATTTGTTGACGCCACAGAATACCTGTATCTGGAATCCGATCAAAGTTTATTTCATGAAACAGAACCCAAGTCACAAGTAAATGTAAAGGCCTTTTACGCACCCGGTCAGGGAATAACCGGTTCTCTGGATGCTAATGTTGAAATTCCGTATCAGGGATCAACGACTGACTGTTCTTGTGAGGAGGACCAATTGTTTGGCGACTGCACAACCACGCCAGCAGTGGGAGGTGCTACCACTTTTGAAATAGATCCTGAGGATCTTGTAAGTGAATAAAAATAGAAAGGCCAGCGAAATGATTATAGTTTCCGACACAACGAAATGTATTAAAATAGTCGTAATAATATTTATATTAACCGGTTTTGTTTTTTCTCAGGATAGAGAAGTGGAGCCTTATTCTTCTATTGGTCTCGATGTTGGCTACTTTCTTCCTCTCGGCGAATGGAGTAACCACCCCTATGCTGAAGGTGTCCAGCAGTTTAACGGTAGTTTCATGATTGGTGCTGAACTGGAATTTAAACTTTTCAGTTTACCTATGGGCATATTTTACCATTATGCTAAACTCGATGTGAGCGAATGGGAAGATTTCGCCAACAGCCAGGGGTCCCCGATCGCAGCTTCTGCTAACTCCTCAGATTTCGGACTAGTGTTTAAAATATATGTTCTCAAACAGAAACCAAGTTTCCTCAATCTTGAGATTGGCGGAGGATATTCCAGTTTACAGGGGCGTGAATCATTTACTGAGTTTTCCTATAATTATACTTTTCTAAAACCTGGAGTTTGTATGATTGTTGGCCTTAACTACAGGTATATGGTAGCAGAAAAAGTTCTTCTTACAGTAGGAACGCGGCTTTTTTATCGTCCGGAGGGAGTAGAGTACGCAAATAGGAAAACATTTGATGTAACAGTGCTTCCCGTTTCACTGGGTGTCCGATTTCTTTTTTAATAATTGGACTTATTTCTATTATTAAAATGTAAATCGGCCAAGTTGAGATTCCAGGTCAATTTTTTTAACAGAATATTCAATTAGCTGTTTTAAATTTTACTCTTACTAATATACCTGTTGCAAGTAGTACTACGATCATACTGTTAATTTGCGCAATGTTCAGGTGCCTGTCAGTAAAACGATCCATATACCCCCGATAAATCTCCAGCCCAATCCTGATTTAACAATATATCTACCA
>JAEOSY010000457.1 GCA_016840125.1 Candidatus Helarchaeota archaeon
CCCCCGACCTCCTGAGTGCAAGTCAGGCATTCATACCAAACTGAACTACCGGCCCAGTACTAATGACTTCCCCTAAAGGTATCCTTTGCGTGATTTTAAGGCAAAGGTCACCAACAATTAAATATGAAAGAAAGGCGTGAGCGGGATATGAATGTTTTGTTTCCGGATAAAAATGGCTACGAGATAGTAAGTTAGCTAAATCAAGGGGAGGAGATAGATTGATGAGGGGTTCGAGGTTTTTTGGAGAAATATAGGATGAATGATGTTAAGAAGACCATAAACAGTAATAATGCAACTAAAGAAAATTCAGGTATTATGAATGTGTTAGACTCGGTGATAGCCAGTTTAAAAATCAATATAGATGAATAAGGACCTGTTTGGTTTATACCGTGATAAGTTTCTTCAATTAATACTCCGGTAGTTTTGTCCCAATAATAATTTAGCGAGTCGTAGTAATAGTACGATTGTTCATTTTGAAATCCGGAAAGAGTCCAAGTCAAGTTTAAATGATTGGTGGGGCGTTCCTCATCAAGGTAGGTTCGTTGAATTGTTTCGTTGATTCGCCAATTGGAATAACCAGTGCTAGGGTATATGGGATCATTTTTCCCCAAATTAGAGGGAAGTATCATCAACGCATTATTCACATCTCCTTCACCAAGACCAATGGTTAAATCTATATACCCCGATTTAGTTCGTTCTGTGTCGTTCTTATAGTGAAAGGTTTGGGGGTAGAGGACAGTTGTTAAGTAAATATCCTCAACATTTGTTCTCATCCAAGAAGTTTCGTTAAACTCTTTTATCCAATTCCAATGCTCAGGCAGAACTGCAGTGGAATCGTTGGAAGACCATTCAACTATAATTTCACCATATTCAAACCAATCATCAATAGATACACCTACACCTTCATTTTGAGCATGAGAAGGAGAGATAATAGATAGTTGAGTGAAAATGAAAATTATAGTCAATAAAAACAAGATTTTTTTCATTGCGATTCACGAGTCATAGTGGTTTATAATCCCTGTGTTTTTTCATCATAATATTCGGGCTAATTGAAATCAAATCGATTGTTGTTTTTGAGTCCCTCTTGAAGAGAGAAGATCCTTAATAGTCTTTCCAATAACTACTGATAGCCACCCAATTATAATCATCACTGTTCCGGGAAAGGCACCAATTTCGAAAGATAGCAGCATAGTCTCAAATATAAAAAAGGATAAACTTATGCCTAAAAGAGAGATGATAGCAGATGTTTTTCCGAAAAGCTTTGATGTTTGTATAGTAAGTAATCCGGCGAAGAAAAAATCACCTAAACCTAAAGATAAGAACGCCACATTTCCGTTAATATATATTGGTGGAATAATCGGCATTGAAATAAGAATAGGTAATCGAAGGGCTGAGACACTACGTGCCGCGGAAACCATAGATCCAGTGAACAACACTAGAATTACATCCATAATAGTGAGCAATCCAACGAAAACTAGGGTGGTTTTCCAAGAGAATAAACTACTCACATATACGATAATTAGAATTGCGAAGATACTTCCATAAAGATCTAGTAACCATGGAAACCATAAGGTGGAATTACCAAAGAAGAAGTAGAGCAAGACGAAAAAGGCAGGCGGTAACACTGCCAAGAACCACCGTTCGTTGCGACTTTTTTGGGTTTGGTCATACGAAAATATTAACAAAGTAACTCCAAACAGTCCCAAAAATCCCAGAGTAGCCCAAATATTGTTAATATATAAACTAAAGATGGTTACTATCGAGCTAATCATGAAAGAGATTGCGTAAAAGAGATTTGTCCATTTTTTGGAAAAATCTGAAAAGAGATAGGTAAACACGAAAAGTAACATGGAGTATGCTAAAAGAAACAATAGTAAGATAGCAAATTGTGGAATGAAAGCTACTAACGATACCATTGTTCCCATACCCAAGACGAGCATTATGGATTCTTTTAGACCAATTTTCTTTTCTTCAAAAATTGTCTGGATTTTTCGATTCGTCACGCTTTCAACCATCAAAGCAATAAGAGTGATCGTGAATAGAGTCAA
>JAEOSY010000458.1 GCA_016840125.1 Candidatus Helarchaeota archaeon
ATGAACTTGGATTAAACACTCTCCCAGCCGAACAACCTGATATAGATGAAATTGTACAACGACTGCAGCAGATTCGCCCAAATTGGTCATGGGTAGATACAATGAGGCCTGAAAAACTTTCAGATGCAAAATTAGATGAAGAAGATAGCGAAGGCATTCATAATTCCGCAGCCCTTTTTGCATCTGAACGATCCGTTTATACTCAGGGATTAGAGAAAGAACTTCTTGATCTAAAAAAAGTTACTGAAGAAAATTATAGTATTAGTACACTGGGAGATTGGATTTCTCGGAAATTTCCCGAATATCAGGCCGAAGAATTGGTGCTTATTGAACCGATTCCATTAAATGACGAGCAAAGAGAAGTCGTTAACAAAGCACTTCAAGCACCATTAACTGTAGTTACTGGGCCACCCGGTACCGGAAAAAGTCAGGTAGTTACCAGCATTATTATTAATGCTGTACATAAAGGACAAAAAGTCCTTTTTGCATCGAAAAACCATAAAGCAGTCGATGTTGTCAATGATAGGGTGAATGGATTAACATCACGTCCAATTTTGTTAAAACTCGGAGGAAATGAATTACAAGCTGAAGTTGCTCGATACCTATCCAGTTTATTGTCTTCAACCACATCGGATTCTGATTACAAAGATTATGATTCTTCAGTAGAAAAACATGAGAAGCTTTCAGTAAAAATTGAAGAATTGCGAAATACTCAACGTGAGTTAATTGAATTAAGGAATGAGACTGATTCTGCTGAACAGCAGATAGAAAGTTATAGAAATTTTTTTAATGACAATGTCTTTTATGCTTTTAGCAAGTGGACTAAAGAGCATTTTAATAATTTCAAGAAATTAATCGATTCATTTCACAAATCTGTGGAAAATGCCGACAGAAAAAAGCAATCAATGTTTATCAGACTATTATGGTTCAGTGTGAGAAAATCGAGACTTGAACGAACAAATAAGAACTATGTCAAACTAGAGAAATATTTAGAACCATTTAGAGTAAAAAAACTCCCATCTGATATATCTGAAAATGATATTGAAAAGTGTTATCAATTGATAAATCAGCTGAAGTCGAATCTTGAAAAATCAACTGAAATCTCGGAATATTTCAGTTATCTAAAAAAGCTTCAAACGAGTAAAACAAATTTTCAATTGTCACTTGAGACTAAAATAATCGAAGATGAAATTGCTGATAATTCTCACCTTCTATGGGAGAGCTGGTTAAAACTAGTGCCAGATAGGCTTTCCTCGACTGATAGGAAAATAATTGGAGACTATACAACGTTATTAAATTTAATTGTTAAAGCCAATACCAATGATACAAAAATCGATAGGAAAATTTTTGCTAAATACTATTCTATTTTGCCACTTATTTCAAATATTTTATCTTGTTGGTCAGTTACATCCCTCTCGGTTCGGGGTAAAGTGCCTTTTGAATGTGGTTTCTTCGACTTAGTAGTTATTGATGAGGCAAGCCAATGTGATATTGCTTCAGCAATACCACTATTATTTAGGGCGAAAAGATCAGTAATAATTGGGGATAGCAAACAATTAAGACATATTAGTTCTATAAATGAGAATCAAGATATTCAATTATTAGAGAAATATGAATTAGAAGATGACTTTTTAAACTGGAGTTATGCTGGTAACTCTCTTTTTGGACTGGCTCAAGCAATTTGTAGTTCAAACGATTTGATTGTATTGAAAGACCACCACCGTTCACATGCTGATATTATTAATTTTTCAAACTCAACTTTTTATGATGGTTATCTTCGCATTGCAACGAAATATGAAAATTTAAAATCAATACAAGACGAACCTGCAATTAGATGGATAGACGTATCTGGACAAGTTGAATCCCCTAAATCAGGTGGTTCATTAAATCCGATGGAGGCACAGGCAGTTATAAAGGAGCTTGAGCGTCTGGTAAGTATAAATTACATAGGAACCATTGGCGTAGTAAGTCCATTTAGAGCACATGCAAATAGAATCAATGATTTTGTTCGTAAAAATGAAATACTTCAGGAGCAATTGGTTCTTAGAGATTTCTTATGCGATACAGTGCATCGCTTTCAGGGTGATGAACGTGATATAATGATTTTTTCTCCCGTTATTTCAACTGGTATAAGCAGAGGCTCGAAACATTTTCTAGCAAAGACGGGGAATCTTTTCAATGTAGCTATTACTAGAGCGAGAGCGGCGTTAATTATAGTTGGGAATAAAAGTACATGCGGCTCTTGTGGGATAAACTATATGGAAAGATTTGTGGATTACGTCTCTACTTTAGGCATAAAAAAAGATGAATATGAATCTGCAAAGAAAGATTTAGGGGCTAAATATCCTTCGGTACCATCAGGTCTCATAGTATCAGAATGGGAAAAAATTCTTTATGAAGATTTGTATAAAGCAGGAATAAGAACGATACCCCAATATTCTGTCGAGCAGTATTCTTTAGATTTAGCAATACTTAAGAATGGCAGAAAACTCGATATTGAAGTTGATGGTGAGAGATACCACAGAACTTGGGATGGTGAATTGTGTAAGCGTGATCAGTTACGGAATAAAAGATTAGTAGAATTAGGTTGGGACGTGATTAGATTTTGGGTTTATGAAATTCGAGATGATCGACAAGAATGTATTAACAGAGTTAGAAGTTGGATGAATAATTGTAAATAAATCAATATTATTCTCGTCAAACAGCCAACAACTATCCAATTGTCGGCAAAGACAATTAAGGTGATGGGGTCAATTGACAACACCTACGGCTTCAAAATTGATTTGGATAAATCTGATATTCAAGAATTGGATTTTGATGAAATTACAGATGCCATTGCATATTCATAATGCTGGGTTGGAATTACTAATAGTGGGGGACAGAGCGTAAAAATTGAAGAAAATATATCAAAACGGATGTTGCGAAAGTCTGTTGCGTTCATTAAATTAAGCGATTATATTTTAAAGGTTTAGCGAAACAGATATGAAAAATAACTACATTAACTACATCAAGTCAAAAAAGAGGCATAAAAACAGCATAACTTAAGTTCAATAATAACAATAACATTGGGGAGGTTGCGGAGCGGTCAAACGCAACAGACTGTAAATCTG
>JAEOSY010000459.1 GCA_016840125.1 Candidatus Helarchaeota archaeon
AGTATGCTGTAAAGCTGGGGTCATGGATAATTCTACCTCCAGACCACGCTGGAAATTGTGTTGCAATGAAATAGTGCTCGGCAGAGATTTTATTTTGGTCCGGTCGTTGTGGACTGAGCTCATGTGCAATCACTAACAGCCAAGGCACTAAGATAAGTCGTTGGAGGATAAAATAGGGTGTGACAAATCCTGTTCGTCCTCTAGGAATAATGGTATTGAATACTGGTAGATCGTCCCTTCTGGTACCATTGGCCCAGACAAGATCATACGTGTCCTTGGTCGCATAATCCGATTCAAAGGTTTTTTCACCATCAACAACCATCGCAACGCTTCCTACATCTCCCGCTGCGTCGGGATCTAGGGCTTTTCCATCTTTTTCAATGGTAGCATCCCCAATAGTGATGATATTGGCGCTATTGATGACTGCCAATCCAAATCCGGGGGTTTCGTCTAAAGGCCCTCGGATCCGGAACTTCGCTAAATCCTCGGTGTATATCATGGTATTTTGTGGTTGTAGGGGAGTTAGGCTCATGACATGTCCTGAGAGCTCTTTTTCCTCTCCCAACTTCTTGAGAAATTCACCAGCTCTCTCTTCATCATCTTCGGCCTCTGGGTCGTTTGCATATCCGATTCCGATCATCTTTGTGCTTCCAAAGTCGTAGTTTGCAGTGATCGATGTAACTGTTAGTCCGGTTTCCTCATTTGTATCGAATGATACATTATACCGGTAAGTCACATTATCAAAGAGACTCACCGCTCGTACGGTGGGACCTAATTTTTCTGCAAGTTGAGCCGCATCATCTGCGTCTTCAATTTTTTTATCCTTGAGATCCAACCAGGCGACAAGCAAATTGTAGTAAGTCATTCCAAAACTATATCCGCCCTCTGTAACTTCAAAGAATGGTTCTACATTCCAAAAAGGAACTTTAAAATCTTCTGGTTTCAATCCGTCTCGTAGAGCCCCAATACCTAACAAAAAGGACAGGAATCCATGAAGGCCTTGTCCTGCCGCGGTTATTCCGATATAGACCTCATCGGTTGGATCGAGCCGCCTCGCAGCGGCACCTCCTCCACTGTACGCGATCAGTCCATCAAAATTCACCACAACAAAAACGTCAGCTCCTACAGGATTTTTAAAATGGGTAAAGAGGGCCTGAAACGGCGCAGTTCTGTTGTAAGGCCCTGCTGCTGTTCTTTCTAAGCGTTCGAGGGCGAGATATCCGACCTCCATTCCACTTTCATTAATGTAGGAAAAGAAGAAGTTGTTGTTAACGGGAGATTCAGCATCTGTAGTCGTTGCTGGATCCTCAACACCTGGAGTAAGATCTGCTACTAAGTGAATGAGGCTATCAGCTGGTCGATTGACATCTACAACCATCGCAAAATAGTTGTCATTCCAGGAATGGCCGAGATCTTCAATAGTCGTTGCCAGCGCTGGACTAGTGGTTAGAACTAGTAGTATTACAAATATAGGGGAAATTAACTTCAATCGGTTTTTCAATGGCTCACTCTCCATGAGTTTTTAATAAGTAGTAGGAAAAGGTTCTATATATACCCAACGAAATAAAGGAAGTAGCTTCTATAAAAAAGCAAAGTATGATTTTTTTACTGCTAAAAAATAGCATGGGGGCCATAAACTAGACATATAGACTTATTCTGGTTATGTAGAATTTTTTGGAAATGGTTATCCGCAAACTAAGGACCATCTCTGAATGAAATGTTCTAAATTCTTAATCTATCTTTTGGAGTATATTCGACCAATAAACCCTAAAAGTGCCTGCACGGGTGAAAATTGTTATAATCATTCATTTTTCATCTTTGTAGCGATTCTAATGGCTTGCTGAACTACTTCAACTGCCGTTTTTCCCAACAAATAGGCTATTGGTTCTCTCCCTTCTCCTCCTGGGTCTATGATCGCCTCAGGAATTTTTTCGGTATTAAGTTGGGTTTCAATTGCGTGCACGACTTCATAATCCTCTTGATCCTCATTTTTCACAAACGAAATAATTTGCAGATGGTTATATGTTATCCCAAGAGTATCAATTGCGTCCTGGATTTTTTGGTCATTCCGTATGCAAATAATGGATTTGATCCCTAGAAGAGGACTTTTTTTCATTAAAGTGAATAGCAACTTTGCGGTATGGTGGGATGCTCCAAATTCTGGACTTGCCACGCTTTTTAATTTCCCTTTGACTTTTATAATTCTTCCTGGAATCGCAGCCATTTCATCAATGTTTTTTGCGTTTGAAATACTACGTACTATTTGGATCGAGACTTCAGGCATGAGATGGATGG
>JAEOSY010000460.1 GCA_016840125.1 Candidatus Helarchaeota archaeon
CACGATATGGATGTGTCTCTGCAGCCCGTTTTATAGGTTCAAATGGACAAACTCAAAACGAGATCTACCAAAGAGTATCAGCCTTCATAGAAAACACTCATTTCTAATTACAAGCGACGCGCGCGCGGGGTCTAATGCCTTGGGTTCTGGGTCATTTATTCTATTTTTCGATTTCTTTAAGGAACTGGTCAATGAGTTCCAGGTCTTTTTTAATCTGATCAAGGTCTCGTTTTATTCTAGATTTAAGTACTGTGAATCCGTCTAGTTTTGTTTTGTCTTTTATGTAGCGGCGGATTAGACCTCTTTCATTATCAGATAGTATTGCGGTTCTCATATCCCAACATTAGTATTACAACATTCGTAATACTTAAATATGATGTCTGTATTACAATAATTGTAATCGGTGAAACGTATGACTGAAAAAGATATAATCACCAAGGCTGGAGCCAAGATCATCAGATATGGAGAGAGAGGCGTTGTTGACACGATAGTACACTCTTGTGTACAAAAGGGTCAAACGAAACAGTTTCTGGAGCTAATAAAATGGGGAGATGGCGCATCTCAAAACTGGATACAAAACGTAGAATCCGTCGCCTGGATAGTAGAAGTAGGGTTATCTCGAACAGGATTCGGAGACCCAGATCTCATACTCGTCTGCAAAACAAGCAAAGGCGACTCATATTTCGTCTTCATAGAGGCAAAGGTAATCCAGTATAACAAAAGCGCAATGTCCAACAGAGAGAGCATGGAAAAGGATCACTTTAACAGTTCCATAAATGGACAACTCGCCCTGAAATACCGTTTCGTACAAGCGTGTGCGAACTGGAAAGGTGAAAGCCCAGAAATAGAGGAACCCCATCTAATTCATCAACAGTACCGTGAAAAGATGAAAGACAAAAGCGAAGATCCTAGAAAACTAGCGAAGAAAGAGATAATTGAAAATATTCTACTAAAGAACGGGTTTGACGAGGCAAATCTTGAAAATTCCTTCTTTGTAGCAATGACCTGGGATGCTGAACCAGGACCTTTCGTTGATATAGATAAGGATATTCGTCCTAGATTTTACGATAAGACTGGAGTTGATGACTGGGAGACAATAGAGCCACAGGTAGGATGGATAGGATACGGCACACTAGCTAGAGAACTGAACCTCGGGAAAGAGTTCGAGGCCACCCTCCGAATGATGGTAGGCAAATATCCTGAACCTACTACAATTGAATTTCTACTAGGGGCATCAATCGATCCAATAAATTGGTCGAATTACTCAACAAAAACAAGGGTTATTTGTGATAAGATTCTAGATTTATTCAAAGAAATAGAGCCAAAATGTACACTACTTCAACAAGAGGGTAGTCACAGCATCAAATATCGTACAGTAAAGGCCAAAATAATACCATACAAGAAAGGACGTGTAGAAGTGATTCTGCTCGGATTCAGCACAACAATCAACCCCACAACCACAAATAAACATGAACTCAAAGGACCATACCTAGTAATTCGCCAACCTTTCTTATTCACCGAAATAATACCAAAGAATTGGCAAAAACAAAAAAATTCAATACGTGAATTGATTACCCAAAACCCTCTTTACTCCCGTTCATAGAGAACTCGATTCTTAAAAACACAGATCAAATCTTTCTCATTGTTTGTCTCTGATTCGGATACATATTCTGCGTATCTTAAGAGCGCGCGCGCATGCTTAAGGTCGATATTTTAGGTTATTTCCTTGAATGTTAGCATTGAAGTTCTGTTTACAGAGTTCTTTTACAGGGCATGGATTACACCGCTTACCAGTACATTGATTTGAAGCAATGGTCCAAATTGGCATATCCAACTGCCAGGGTGCACAGCCAACTATTGAAGCAGCTTGTCTCCATACCCTTTCTATCGCAGGCTTAATCGGTGGATTGTGTACGCATCCCTCCATCGCCCTCAATGGAAGGAGAACTCCTGTATAGAACGTGAAACGGGATACCTGGACATCAACCGCAACGTCAAGTTGGTCTAGGTCTGAGATCTTGAAGAGGCCAAGGTCTCCCATGACTCTGAGATACAGGGTGCCTATCTTCTTTCCCCTAATATAGGGGAACCTGTCCAGCCTCCTCCACACCTCTCTTGAGGTCAGTGGCTCCCGGGTTATATTCCGAGGGTCTCCGTTGTACTGTCTTATTAATATCCTTGAGATGTCCTTCCAGGCTTTAGCGCCGTTGTTTGGGAACCGGGCTCCAAGGCTCCTAACAAAGGCTCTTAACTCATCATCAGGGATATTGATGATGTTCTCCGGCTCAAAATATTCAGGATTCTGAGAGTAAAGCCTCCTAGCATTTCTCCAAAGTTTGTGGGCGTCTGTCTGGTAGTCAACGGCGATCACATAAGTGAAGTATAGAGCGAGTTCTTTGCTAGCTTGATTTATTTCGGGAAGGATATACTCAGGCATAATGTGACCCTTAAAATAACCTGTTTTATTCTGGAATTGATCGTGAAGGATTTCAGCTATACTTACTGATCTATTAATATCATAGATGAAAATATCGTCCTGATGTAAATTTTCGATAGATTCTTCGGAAGTAGGAAACCGTTCATCTACTTCGAGGTTTAATAATGAGCCACATTCTTTGCAGAACCTATCTTTTTCATATTCATCTAAATTATATTCGATCATACATATAGAGCACGCAGCTTTCCACTTCGACGGGCTAGCTGGCATTATTCTTGAATCATAAAGAATAGCATATACATATGCCGGACCTCGTACAATATCATTGATATCTCCTGGACCTTGCAGAGGCATCAATTGAAACGCTCTTTTAAAATCTGATTTATTTATGTTATAATCGGTTCGACTTGGGAGAAGTCTGGAACCCATTATTTTGTATGTGAAGGGTAAACCATTGACTGTGCGGAATGATTCATGTTGATGTTGGATTATATTGTCCCAAATATCGTTGAAATTAATGGACATTATTCTCCACCAAACTCGCTAGCAAGTATTCTTTTAATCGTCTCACTGGGCTGATAAACTCCCCATTTTGTTAACCAATTATTTCTTTTCCCGCTGGCTCTTGGTATTTTTTTTGATTTGTATTTATCAATAATCGATAAGTCACCTATGTAACATTTTTTACACCTGTCTTTTTCCAAGTTAGTCCGTAATGAATGGAAAATATGTCCACAATTAGGGCAATAGTATACTCTCACATTGTAGGTCTTCCTAGAGGGCAAGTTTTGACTCCTAGTTTTGCGAGACATCATATTACCCCCTCGTATAAAATAGAGTCAAATCTATCAGGTTGTTTAGCTTCCCACAATATCACTAGAATCTCTGGTGCCCTGATCGAAACTATCTGTGTTTTTCTATGAAATGTTTTTAAATTTATGTCTAGGAAGAAATCAGCAAGAAGTCTTTGTTTTTGTATAGTTGAAAGTTTGTCAGTGACATCTGCTATCTCATCAAATTTGTTATTAATTAAAACCTGTTCCAGACCCTGTTTAAGTTGGTTAATTTTCAAATTATATTTACCCCTTATAGTATCTTTTATCTTCTCATACTCATGCGCGAGCGTGTCATTATTGTAATTGTATAGATTTATACCGTCAAGAAAAATTTCATTGTTCTGCTGCTCTAGTATTCCAGAAAATAATTCAACTTCGAAATATGCACCATCAAGAAGAAGAAAATCATCATTGATGTCGAATAATTTGTTAAGTTTTTCAGTACCAAATTCTTCTCTTAATTCATCTTCA
>JAEOSY010000461.1 GCA_016840125.1 Candidatus Helarchaeota archaeon
ACAACCACTGCTAAGGGGTCGAAGTATTAATTCCTTCGTACCATCCTGTATATATCTTTCTTGTCGTATAAATAAAGTCCCTAGAACACTCAGTGAGATTTGTAAATTTTCTAAAAGCCGTGCGAAGACAATCCGTCATTCAACACATATTATTATCCGTGAGTTAAATCTTAAAGTAGCGGCATTAAATCCCATTGAACTTATTCCAGTTATAATCAATAAATTACGGCTATCCAATAATATCATGAAACGTACTTTAGAAATAATCAAAAAAGGAAGAGCCTCAGGTATAACTCTTGGAAAAGATCCAAAAGGTGTAGCTGCCGCTGCAATATATATGGCATGTATGGAAAACGGTGAACGAAGGTCTCAAAGTGTAATTTCTGACACAGCTGGGATAACCGAAGTTACTCTCCGCAATCGCTATAAAGAACTAAAAGAACTTTCCTAATTTTAACTCATACTTTTTTTTATAAGACCTGTTAGATACTTCCCCTTAAAGTGATTTTTCTTAAAACGCTTTTAAAAAAAAGAATAGACTTGACACTGGCTCTCTGGTGGGCCCGAATTTAAGGAAATCTAAGAATTTTACACAAACTTTACCAATGCAATAAGTAACTCTTGCCCTTTTATGTAATTTGAGTGAAGATTGTAAGATAACGTAATAAAGAAAGTCCAGGCGATTCTGTATTTATGAAATCCCTGTTTATTCTTGTTTTTCTCTTTAAGTATCACAAGTATCTTGAGGAACCATTAAAAGAACCAAAGAATCTGAGTAATTTTGTTTATCCCATTCCTCTATCGAAATATAGATTTAATCTCGGTGAATTCTAGTTTTGTCGAGATTTCTGAAATTATAGTATATTGCCCATTTCCAATCCAATGCCAAATCTAATTATATTATTAAATTCGTTTTATATATATTTTTGGTTGTGCTATTTTTCTAAAAAAGTACTCCAAAATTCCGCTATTTTTTAAAAATTCGCGTCGAAAATCCTTCCTACCAAATGTAGGAAAAAAAAGTTTTATATCGGTAAAATATATTCAAGTAGTAAAAATAGGTGTATGTGGTGGTATACTCATACAGTGAAATCCCTGATCAGGTGCGAACCAAACAGTTTTTTCCCCTAGGGCGTCATCTGTGGCGGCTTTTTAAGGAATTAGGCTGGGACTATTTGGAAAAAAACATGGGCGATGCTATTAACGGAATTACATATGATCTTATCAAACCACGATTGAACGAGGCGATAATGACCGCAAAAGCTACAATTGAGGGAAAAATAGAACATCCTGATATTGTCATTGCCGACACTCTCTTTCCGCCAGGGGGTAGCATCAGAGCCGACCTCTCACAAGGTGTAATGAAACTTTATTATGGAACATCCACTGATTGTACATATACCGCCATTCGTGATGATACTCAAGAAATCTGTTTTATGCTAAATGGTCACATTGAAGATGGAATTCCGGTTGACTGGTGGTTCCTCGGGCCTGGGGATGAACTCTTAGATCGGCGCCACCTTAAGCTAGGAATTAAATTAAAAGACATTCCCAAAAAGACAAAAAACTTGGCCGATATTGGATATCGCCTCATAGACATCCTGAAAGATGTTCGTAATGAACGAACTCCACAATGGAGTGATTCTACCTATCAAACTTCGGCGGTCTGGGGTACTGGGGCATGGAATCTAGGATTTGAATTCTCTTCCTATGAGGGAATTGCTGGATTATATGATGGGATTGCCGCCAAAACATATGGATTCTCCGATTATTGGTTTAGTTATGTTCCTTGGCCTCCTCTTGTTCAAACTGCTATCTACGGAGGCCGTCAAAAGTTCATACTTTTCTCTGTTGGTCTAATGTCAGAAAATCGGCTATATTTTCAGCATGTAGATCCCGAATGGCGAGACCATACAACAAACACTTTTCCCGAAGTTTGGGATAGCGGTATAGTTAAGCAATGGACGGAACTAGGCGTTCCCTTTCCTAAACAAACTCTTGAATGTCAATTACCTAATTATAAGAAAGAAAAGACATTTAAAAATGAAGAATTCGACTTTAAATATCCATCCAATAATTGGATAACTCTCGAGAAACTTCAAATGGACTTGGATGAAGTTTTCAAAGGCTATTTTTTTGATATTACCCATGAAACTGATCCAAAAGCGGTAACTGATGTTCCATCTCGCATTATTTCAACTGGTATCGGTCGGAATACTACTTTTATAAATCCACCCACTTAGTTCTAATGAAGAATGATGAAGGAAAAAGGTCAATTTATACTCAACATAATAGCAGTTATTTCTTTCATCGCTTATGGTATCGGTATCTATTTATTTATAACTGTCTTGGGTGAAGATTGGGGTAACATAGCTGTAGATTTAGCCATCCAATCCGTTGGACCACTAGCTGGAGTGATCCTAGTCATAGCGATCGGGGCGTTTATTCTCTTTCTCACCCTCTACATTCAAAAAACAAGACATACAAATGTGCTTCTATGCTGGTTTTGGATTCTCTCCCTTTATCAATGCGCGATTAATACCTTTTTACAAATTCAAGGGCTTCCTGATGAACCGATTAACCAATTCTTCAAAATTTTAATACCAGAGTTCTGGTATCCCACAAAAGAGCTAGTATTTTTAGCGGTCTCCTTGCTCTTAACCTATATCTGGATAAAAAAGATTTCAAAAGAAGATTTCACAAAACTGGATTTGTTGTTAATTACCCTGGCGGCTTCCTTACTAGTCGGAGGTACTGTAATTAGTCAAATATTTTTACTTAGCTAGTCAATCTGATTCCAGAATCATACCGATTTAGCTGATTTGAGTTTCTTTATATATATTAGTAATAATGACATTGAAATTAACCCAATTATTGCTCCATAGATAAAAGGCGCTATAGGATTAATTTGATCATACATAAATCCCGCTAATAATCCTGCTGGTAGAGCTGCTAATCCTATTACCATATGAAAAGTCCCAAGAGCGGTTCCTCGAATCTCTTGCGGAACTAAATCGGAAATATAGGCACGTTGAACAGTATCAATAAAAGCAAAAGCCAATCCTAAAATTGCAAAACCAAAGATAAGAAGCAAAGAAATTGATTGACAAAATATGAATATAACACACGTTAAACTGAAAAAACCATACCCATAAGACAAGATCTTCCCATTTCCGTACTTATCTGCAAGAACACCACTGGGAATTGAAAAAACTGTATAAGTTATATTAAATAAAATATAAAGAAGGAGGGGTATTAAAATTCCTAATTCACCCATAAAGAACGAACCTGCAAATAAAATCATGAAAAAGATCGTAAAATTGCCCAATGCAAATAATGCGACAATGAGAAGTATAAAATAATAATTCCTGGGAAGATTTCTAAAGCCGATTTTATATTTTGAAGGAGCTTTTAATGGTTTCTCTTTTACAAATATTAGAGGAATTAGGGAAAAAAATGCAATTATAGCTGCAGCAAAAAAGATCAATTGCATAGATTCTAAACCCCCTGTATGTGGTTTGAAGATTAGAATAAGTAAAAATGCTATGACTGCACCAAGAATTGCTCCTGCAGTATCCATAGCTCTATGAATCCCAAAACCCTTTCCCTTTTTTCCTTCTGACGATTCCGCGATTATAGCATCTCTGGGCGCATCTCTAATACCTTTTCCTGTACGTTCACATACATTAATTAAGGTTACCTGCTCCCACGTTCCAGCGATCGGGAAAAACATTTTAGACGCTGCAGAAATCGCGTAGCCCGTCGCGACAAATGGTTTTTTACGACGAATCTTATCACTCCAATACCCACTTAATCCCTTTAATATGCTAGATAATGAATCTCTCAACCCTCCTACAATCCCCACAATTATACCAGTTCCCCCAAAAAATGAAAGGAAAAAGGGCATCAACGGAATAATTATTTCACTACTCGCATCCGTAATGAAGCTAACAATTCCTAATAGTAAAATATTTGTTCCTATCTTTTGACTCGTGTTCAAAAATCCACCAAGAATGCGTTTAATGGTTTTTTAGATCCCTATTTTTTAAGTGATGTGTAATAATATTCTCCCAAAGCCTTTTGTTTTCGGTCAAGTTCCGAACCCATTTTATTGACTCGAGGGCGTAACGATTTCGCATCCCGCCGGAAAGTTACCTGAACATCCTTTAAAAATTTATTCATCCCATAACGTAAGTTCAGAGGACTTGATGCAGTTCCTTTCATTCCAGGAGTCCCAGAGAAGACAATTAGGCTATCTGATAGAAAATCTACGGCCAAAATATCATGCTCTACAATGAATGCTGAAATTTTTCTATTTTTAACAATTCGTTTAATTCCCTTGGTAATAAGAAGACGCGATTCTGAATCTAAAAAAGCAGATGGTTCATCCATAAATATTAAGTTTGCATCCATATGCGATAATGTTTCTGCTATGAAAACCTTTTGTAATTCTCCCCCTGATAAATCCTTTAAATAATGGTCTAAAATAATTTCTAGATTATAAGGTCGAATTATCTCGGCCCTATAGAGCGATGTGTGAAATGCTTTCCCAGCCACTTCTTTCAAGAACATTTCCACTGTTCCATCATATTCTATCTTTAAATGCTGAGGTTTTATAGCTACTTTCAATTTAAATTCTTCTTGTTCAACTTCCTTTTGCTCCTCTTTTTCTTCAATTTTAGAATCCTCTTGAACCTTTTCTTTAACCTCTGGTGGGTCCAACTGTGAAACATATTCAGTGAGCATATTAAGTAATGTCGTCTTTCCTAGACCATTGCGTCCAACCAGTCCAATAACTTCCCCTCTGTGTAATTTTCCTGGTGCCGTAGTTAAAGAAAATCCATTCAGATTCTTCTTCAATTCAGGATACTCAAAAACAATATTACTTGATTTCCAGCCCTCTGAAGCCTCCGGCGTGAGATCGAACACGATCGGAGTATCTCTAAACCTAACATTTTCAGACGGTAACTCCCCACGAAGGTATAGGTTTAACCCAGTATTTGTGTTATGGACATGCGAAACTATTCCATATACTCCTGGTACCCCATATAGAATACAAATTAAATCCGTAATATAATCACATATGGTTAAATCGTGTTCAACAACTCCAATTAACTTTCCACTTTCAACTAATTCACGAATGAGTTTTGCCATCTCTATCCGTTCTCTGATATCCAGGAAACTACTGGGTTCATCGAATAAGTAGACATCACGATCTCGAAGGATGGCTGCTGCAATGCTGACTCGTTGCAGCTCTCCACCGGACAAGACTTTAATATCGCGTTCCCAGATTTTTTCAAGATTTAACCTTTTCTTTATCTCGTTTACTATTCCTCTATCATCCACCTTCTCCAGTAGTTCAGAAACCGCTCCCGAAACTACTTTTGGTAAATTAGTAATATATTGCGGTTTAGCAACAACACTGAATTGGTCTTCCGAGATTTGTTGAAAATAGGCTTGTAGTTCCGACCCTCGAAAATGTCTAATTATTTCCTCCCACTCCGGGGGTTCTTCATGATTGCCCAAGTTTGGTTTGATATCTCCAGATAATATCTTTAACGCTGTTGATTTTCCTGACCCATTGGGACCAATAATTCCCACTATCTTCCCTGGAATAAGTGGCGGGAGTCTAAATAAGACGAACGTATCCTTACCATACCTGTGAATATAATCCGTTTCTAATTCTTCTGGGAGATTTACGACGCTGAGTGCTTTAAAAGGACATTTTTTTACACATATCCCACAGCCAGTGCAGAGGGACTCAACGAGATGCGGGTACTTCATCCCCTCTTTTAAATATATACAGTCCACCCCTGTCCTTACAACTGGGCAATATTTAATGCATACTTTCCCGCAGTCCTTTGGCTTGCACCGATCCGAGTTTAATACCGCAATACGCACTCTTGAACACGACCAAAATATTTCAATAAATTATAAAATACAATAATAAACCCCTTTTTTTATTCTTTAACTAAAATATTTTTTAATAAAATCCACTAATGCGAGAACCATGAGTCGAGTAATTGAAATTAGAAAGAAATTAGCAGGGTTTTTTGGAAGAAGAGTCGAGTTACCCATGCTCATTCTTATCCGGTTTCTCGAAAAAACCGTTTTTAAGAACATTCGGTACTATTTTTTCAGGAAGACAAGTCCATATTGGGGGGCTACAGTCGTGCCAATTAAGGAAGCAATTCATCCATCCATTGAAGTAACTACAACTCAGGAAATAATTGAAATTGCCAAGCGATCTGACATAAAGGGCGCCTTTCCCTGTTTTTGTAAAACTTCTGTTTATCGAGATCCCAACTGCAAAGCCCCAGTCAATACATGTCTGATAATGGGAAATGCCAAGTATATCAAAGAACTTGAAAAAACTAAGGATTTCACTTCCCTCTCTTTCAAGGAAGTTGAGGAGACCATTAAAAAAGCAGATGAATACGGACTAGTTCATCAGTTAGTATATTTTCCTGGACCCAACTATTATTATGTCATCTGCAATTGTTGTGATTGTTGCTGTGCTGTTCTTTCAACCTACAAAAGATTCGGAAACCATATTAAGACGCATGGAGACCAGCTATTTTTAGTTAAACCCTCCGATTTCATAGCGAAGGTTGATTTAGACAAATGTGACGGTTGTGGAACTTGCTTCTCACGGTGTAAATTCTACGCAATTCAGATGAAAGAAAACAAATCTGTAACGATAGAGGCTAATTGTAAAGGCTGCGGCATCTGTGCCACTGGTTGTCCCAATGATGCTCGGAAATTATTTTTGCGAAAAAAAAAGGAAAATTAGGTTAAAGCGGGACCATTTGCCCAGTTGTAATATTCTCAATTATATTCTTAACTGCTTCATTGCAAGCTGTGTTGAAGTCAAAGCTTCTATCGTCGAAACTACAGATAGCAAGCATATCATCATTGGCGGTTGCAGCGACGATTTTTTGGGCTTCTGATGAAATATCATATTGATTATCTTTATAAACTACAATTAACGTACCAGTTTCCCAATTCAACTTGCATCCATATAGTTCATGCTGAATATTGATCAATTCAGCAGGATTTTTATCAGGATATTGCTCTTTTAATTCTGGAGGATCCGGAATTCGCACTCCTTGAAGGTACAGCAATGAATGTTGAATAAATTGCCCCAACAACCATAAATATCTATACAATCTATGTGGTAAGATTGATTCCAAGGGTTTATCATTACTTTTGGAGATCGTTTTCACCTTCATTTAATTAAGACAATCTGAACTTTTATACTCTTGGAATTCGGCATTGTATTTTTCTAATTAATTAGTAAATTATTTAATTGCATTAGTGAATAAACGGTCTACACAGAATTATAATTGGAAGGGATTACTTGTCGTATGTCGAACGGTCCTTGGCTTGGTTCTTGAGAAATAGATTTCTTAATGGTTTTTCAACATTGTTGGATTCTAAATTAATCTTTTACACTTTAATTACTCTGACTTGGGTGATATTAACACCAATAAGTATTGTTTTTTCAAGTTTTTTAGGCGAATTTTTTGTTAGATGCGTCCTTCAGCTAGAGCTTGCTATAATTTTATCTTTCTTCATTGTTGGCATTATTATAAACTTCATTTCTTCCATAAAAATTAGAATTGCAACTTCAATTGGCATTCTATGCATCATGTCGTTTTTAATATTTTTCGTTATACCTGAGAACGTTCAATATTTCATCCCCCTGATTGGCTCGATAGTCTTTGCTGCCATTCTCTGTCTATCTTACTTCGTTATTACACGCTTTTTTAATACATCTTGGTTTGGTCGAATGATGATGGTGGGAAAATCGCCAAGAAAACTGTTCATGCACCACATAACCATGCTGATTAACGTTGTGAGTGTCGCAGCTCCAATTTACCTCTTAATCCGATATCTATTAACCTACAAGCTCTTAGACTTTATCTTAACCCTATTTGGATTCGTAGCTTGGGGACTGGTAATACTTGCCACTTTACGTTTTCCAAACTATTTATCATACGATGTTTATGCATCAATTCTATCAGCAATGAACTTAGTTGTCTTTATCTTCTTCTTTATGTTTATAGGAGAAGTTCTTCTTGTAATTATTTTTGATATTATTCTCCTTGTATTTGGTATCTCTGCACTTGTTCAATTTCTGCATGCTCGTCGAAAAATCGAAAAAGTCTCAGTATTTACTCCCACTTCAATTACATCCCCTGAAGACTCCAGTATAGTAATCATTCAAGACGAAGGAGTTGATGATGATGTAACTATGACTCCTGGTTTAGATGAGACCGAGTACACTCTAGAAGAAGAGACTACAGAAATTCGAGCCCAGTCTGATGGTTATATTGTGATGCTGCTAGGATTAACTTTAAGCTTTCACTTTATTCTTTTGCAATACCTTAATACAGTTATAATTGGGTCTGGATTTATCACACTAGCCTTTCCATTCACAATAACGGAGTACCATTTCGTTCTGCTTTTACTGGGGTATTGTTTTATCATATCGATTTATCTTGCGTTCAAAATTTCTCTTCGTTTTCGCGGTTACACCACCAAAACTGTAAGTGAACAAGCCGCTTTCATCAAATTTCTTGCACTTATCGCAGAGGACGAACGGAAACGGTTGTTAAAGAGGATTTCAAAAATGGTACGAGATATTCTCGTGAGTGGTCTTTCCGATTTTATAGAAAAACAACGTCACCGATGGGATGAAAGTTTTCGCGAAGGACGTAAGCTCCTACGGCGATTTTTCGGGACTAACAAAGATGAAGAATAATTAGCTCCATTTTTTATATATTATGAAAGGTGAAACTCCTGCAATTCCCCAAATACTCAAAATTAAGAAGGAGATATTAGTCCAATTATGTTCAATTTTCATAGTACCTAGGTATAAAACACTTAACAGGGTCGTCTGAGCACATTTCTCGATTAAAGGAAACGAGAGTCTATCAATCGTATCATCCTCTGTATGATAATATGGGTACATGGCCCCCCCTTCAAAAATAGAAACACATGGGATGTTGACACTCCAAAAAGTATCATGGTCAAATCGCGCTGTCTCAGGATAAGGTGAGTTAGTCTTAGAAAAGGTAACATTGACGATTGATGCTGTAGCAATAATTGAATCAGCTAGCCAATTTGATTGCTCATTCTTAATGATCGTTAAATAACTACCGTATCCAATCATATCTAAATTTAT
The DNA here is from genome assembly GCA_016840125.1 of Candidatus Helarchaeota archaeon. The sequence goes on from JAEOSY010000461.1 coordinate 9,191, forward strand.
TACAGCAACAATTTTCGATAATTCATCTATGTGTTGCGTTACCCAAACTTGTGAACCAATAAAAGCTTGTTCTTCCCCTGCAAACGCTACGAAAAGAAGGGTTCTGTTCAAAATGTAATTATTTTGGATGACTTGCATCACTTCTATACAAACTGCAACTGCAGCTGCATTGTCATTGGCACCAGGGGCAGTTCCTCCACTTGAAATTGAGTCATAATGCGCGGAGATGATAACAATTTCATCTTTTAAATTCGTGCCATTTATCCGTGCTACCACGTTCAAACTATCTGTTTCATTAAATCGCCAAGTTTCGAATGTACAATCCGTAACATTTAAGGTCCCATTAAGTGTCGAACGAATATAGCCCGCTGATAGGTTGCATTCTATAGTTCCAGTCAATCGTGTAGTGTAAGAGCATAAATCTTCCGTGATATTATAAATTCTCTCAATACTAATTTCATTTAGTAAGGAGATATCAAATTGATTTAATCCGTACGAATTTGCTCTGTTTCCAATACCCAAAAAAAACCCCGTTAAAAAAATTGATAATAGAGCAATCAGAAAATATTTTTGAGCCTTCATTTTAACGCGCTTTGTAAACTCATTTTAGTATTCAATCGAACTGGATCATGTTTTATTACAAAAAAAGGTTTAGTCTCGCCTCTTCTTTGTAATATTTATAGCAACCGATTTCTTAAAAGGGTTAAATAAATTTTCGTTTTAGAAGTCTAACTTCATATTCCGAGTCGAGACCTTTAATCTTTTACTCATTTTACCAAAATCTCAAATAAGTGTAAATCCCTTTTGCTATTAATGTGCGCGCCTTATAATAGAACAAAATACAAGGAATATAACATCATTTTTAATTTGTCAAAAATACTTGAAGCACTCAATCTCAATAACCTTTTATAATTAGATAACAACCTACGCGCGCGAAGATCGTATTGATCTTCCTCATGAAATAAACATAAATGACGCCCAATTTGACCGATCAAGAGACCATTAGATTCTGTCATGATCAATAAATGATCAAGTGATCAATAGATATTTGAAATTATAATTTTCAAAAAACCAATTACTCACTAAAAACAAAGGCCAAAGTGCCAAAAACGAGGCTCTGCACGACAAAATATCCAAAACTTTAAATAGGGATGAATGTGTTTTACATATTGATTACTTCATGGATAGTGGAGGATCAAACCTCGATTATCCTAAGAATCTTATATACCTACCACTAAATTGAAAAATAATTGAAGGGAGAAAATATGGCAAAGAAACGTTATTTTGCTTGGAGTCCTCTCCGAGCACTAATGGCTAGTGTAGGTGCAAAAATCGTGGCCCGCGAAGCAGTTGGATATCTGATTGAATGGTTACAAAACACATCAGTCGATCTAACAGCAAGAGCACTCGTCTTAGCACGACATGCTAAGCGAAAGAAAGTTACAAAAGGCGATATCGCCCTAGCTATCAAAGGCTTCTAAATTAAAAAGCACTTACTAATTCCTTTCCCCATTTTTTTTAATCGCAGCTAAGCTTTTCTTACTCTAGATGATTTATGTTTTTGAATTGACACGAATCCCGATTTGGTGTAAGATCTTAAAACCGAGAGGAGATTTCGTGGATCTTGGTTTGTGACTTGAGCGATCTCGAAAATTGAATTCGATCCATTTATTAGCTTGAAAAGAACCCGCCGAGCTTCTGAAAGGCGTTCCAAGGCCTCCGGAACTATGTGGCTCTGTGGCACTAACTCAGCATACTCTTCAATTAACTGAGATTCTTGCATCAAATCAAACTTCAGCAAATAACCTGAGAGAATTTCCTTAACAACTTGATTAAAAGGTGAGAGATCTGATGAAGTTAAATGTAGATTATCTCTCAAAACCATCTCAACAAAACTATCAGAAATTTGGATTAGGATCGATTTTACATCAGTTTCTTGCACATCTGTCGAACCTAAAATGAGAAGTAAATCATTCTGAGATAAGAATGAAAAGTCCATTATTTCTGTTTTATACGCAACTGGAGTGCCAATACCAATCTCATTTGCAAAGCTTGCGATTGCACTCAAAAACCCTGCTACCAACGCTGAATCCATTTCTTTCGTTTTACATTCTACTTGATGATCTTTCTGTATTAGTTTTCTCACCGGATTTACGTGAAAAATTGGAATACCGTCTTTCAAGATAAAAACATTGTGGATTTCTGGCATACTCTCACCTAAGCAGTAATTACCTCTTGATTTCCACTCGATAAAAAAGCCCATAATATCCGCGTATTACTAAAAATTTAGAATAACCATAGCTTTTTATTTAAAAATAGAGGATTTTAGGGCTAATTCCTAAATTTAAACTAACTCAGTTAATTATCCGCTCACTATAAGAAGGATTGAAATCCGGTTTTGGCTTTTTTCAGGTACTCCGAAAATTTAATTTTTTGTAAGTTAGGTTTTTATAGTTTTTTTCGCACAATATATACAAATAGAATCAAAGGGAATGTGATATAGCCACAACATGACAGATCCGTGTTGGAATTGAAAGTTCAATTACTATTATTTTGACAAAAAGATATCAAAAATTTAGTGGAAATTTATCTAAAATTTTAGATAAAACTATCAAAATAATTTTATAAAGTAAGAAAGTATAATCATGTTTACCTTTGTGGAAGGAAGTTTAACATTTAAGATTTCACAACTCTTCCCATTAATTAAAAACTGGAAGAGAACTCCACCTTTGAATGAAAAAATTGGTGACAAAAATGGTAACAACAGATAACTCTCGCTTAATAAACGATATGCTCCCTGAAGTGCGAACTAGTCGCATGGATGTTGAACCCTTTGATAGTAAAAGAATTATTGAATCACTTATGCGTGAGACTGGTGTCAATCGTGATGCCGCGGAGAAAGTCACAAAAACAGTCCTAAAAAGAATCATCCAATCGAATGTTCAATGGCTCTCTGGACCCCAAATCCGGGAAATGTGCAGCTCAGTTCTTGCTGAAATGGGGCTCTTAGAAGCACGTAAACGCTATACTCGGATCGGAATGCCTTTGATGGATTACGAGGCCCTTCTTACTATGGGTATTAAAGAGAATGCCAATCAATATAATAACCCTGAATCCATTCATAGTTGGGCAGCAGATCGGATCTCTGCAGAATACACATTACTTCGATTATTAAAGGAGGAACAATCGAAAGCTCATCTTCAAGGTGACCTTCACGTCCATATGCTCCGGTACTTCGATTTAAGACCATTTTGCCAGGAGTGGGACCTTCGGATGATTCTGAAATATGGTCTCCCCCCTTGTGGCTGGGCTCACTCGGCCGTTTCGAAACCTGCAAATCATGCCATGGTAGCTATTCTTCACGCTGCGAAGTGGCTGGGGATTGTACAGGGCGAATTTAGTGGAGGCCAGGGATATGATAATTTCACAGTATTTTTAGCCCCCTATTTAAGAGGCGCTACTTATGAAGAGGCAAAACAGTTAGCACAATGTTTTCTTTTTGAGTCAAATCAGATCTATGCAGCTCGTGGAGCACAAGTACCTTTTACTTCTATTTCGTGTCTCCCCACTATCCCAGAAAGTTTGAGAGATGTTCCCGCTGTAAGTTTTCAGGGAAAATATGATGGGATTTATGGAGATTATGTTGATGAGTGTAACATGTTTTTCCGGGCTTTATCCGAAGTCTATTACAAAGGAGACGGCACAGGCAAATTATTCAACTTTCCAAAACACGAAATCAAGCTGAAGAAAGAATGGTTGAAGGAATTCGAGGATGAATACTTACTCATCAGTAAAGAAGCCGCCAAGTTTGGACTTCCCTATTATCTCAATATGGTCGCCGATTGGATGCCTGATGAAGTGCATTCACAATGTCTCCCTTATTCGGAGCATTTAATTGCACGAATTAATGGTGTAATTGAATACCTACCTATTGGAAAAATTGTGACAGAAGAATTACATATTTTAAATTATCAAGAATCAGAAATCAAAGAACCTACTTGGATTGAGCCCCGTAATGAGATTGATGTCCTCTCAATTAATCCAATAACGAAAGAAATTGAATTCCAACCTGTGACTAATTTAATGTATAATCCCAAAAAGTCAAAAATTATTCAATTCCAAACCGAAGGTGGGCTTCAAATTGCAACGAACGAGGCTCATCCATTGATTGTCTTGGACTCCTATAACCAGAAATTAGTATCTAGGAAAGCTAATGATGTTAAAGTTGGAGATTATATCTTAAAAATGACGAAATGGGATTCTGACTTGGATTTTCCAACAGAATTTGACTTAATTGATATTTTATTAAAATTAAATGAAACGGCTAACATCTCAGTTTATGGGATTGATGATACCTTACTAAGACGCGAAGATCAATCAGTTTTAGCAAAGATTCTGGATGTTCCAAAAGATCGAATTGGCTGGTGGCGCCGATCTAATAGCATTAGTCTAGAAGCCTTTTTACAATTAGAAACAAATTCAAACAACAGACGTAATCTGAAACTAGTACCTAAAGGCGGAAAGGGATTCATAAATGCTAAGATAAAATGTGATAAAAAATTAATGGCATTTCTTGGATATTACTTGGCAGAAGGATCCATCCATAAAAACCGAGGAATTCGATTATCCTTTAATCCAAACGAAAATCAAGAGATAGCTGAAGTAGAATATCTTATAAATGAAATCTTTGGACTAAAAACTAAAAAGCATATCCAGATTGATCCCGAAAAGAACTATAACCATTGCAATATAAGCGTAGATTCTTATTTGATTTTGAAGTTGATTAATTATTGGGATCTAGGAATCGACGCACGGTCAAAAAAGCTACCAAATTTCATTTATAGCCTCCCGAACGAGTTAACAAAACATTTAATTAGGACACTCTTTCTTGGTGATGGATATTTCAGGATAATGGAAAAGTCTGTCGAAGTCTCACTTCACATAACAAGTGAAAAATTAATCGAAGGTATTTATTATCTACTCCTAAAACACGGGATCAATTCAACCATTCACAGAAGAGAAAAATCCATTATTTTATCTATCGAAAGACATGAATCAATGGAACTATTCATGAATTGTATTCCCGAATGGAGAGCAGAGTACTATCAAAGAAGACCTAATCATGATAGGTATCTCGCTACTATTTCCAAAAGATATCCCGCCACACTTGTTGATAAGGCAAAAATACGGGATAGAAAACTAAAGGGAATGGTCTCGCAAATCCAGAAGCAAAATCGTACGCTTGGAGATGAATTTCTAAAGAGTATACCCGATCACGCAAAATCTGGGTTACTTCAGATTTTGATGAACAGCGACTATTTCAACTTAGTTAGAATTAAGAAAAAAGAAATAACAGGAGACGCAGAGCATTTCTATGATGTTGAAGTTGGGATGCTAGGGCGGAAAGGTAATTTTGTTCATGGCGATGGCTTGATAACTCATAATTGCTGTCGGATCATCCTTACTCCCGAAGGAATTCGGAAGATCTGTCATGACCCTGATCTCTTCGATTGGCACAAATCTTATATGAATATGGGAAGCCTCCAGAGCGTTAGTTTGAACCTTCCCCGGTATGCTTATCAAGCAAATGGAGATGATGATCGCCTCTTCGAAGTCCTTGACCATAATCTTGAACTTGCTCGCGATATTCTATTTATTAAGCAGCAAGTAATCCAAAAGGGGATGAAAAACAAGCTCATTCCTATGTGTGCCAGTAAAATTGAGGGAACCCCTCTTCTTGACTTCCGTAAGCAATCCCTCTCCGTTGGGTTCGTTGGGCTGAACGAGTGCGTACTTTCCCATACCGGAAATGAACTTCACGAAACCAACGAAGCGTACGAATTTGGCAAGAAAATTCTTCACCACCTATCAAATAAATGCGATGAATTTACTCAATCCAACCTTGTGAAATTTTCCCTCTGGGAACAACCGGCCGAATCCTTGAAATCTGATGAATTAATACTACTCTATGATAAGAACAAGCATCTTTTTGGTTTAACCGAGATTTCCAAAGCTATGATCGATAGTGCTACTAGTACATGTGGGTTTGATAAGAATGGCCAACCTAAGTTAATGAAAGTTGAGAAATTGATAAAACATCCAAAACGCAATACTATTAAAATTAGAAGTCAACATGGCTCAATTTCTGTGACTAACAGTCATTCACTCTTTTCGGTTGATGAAAATCTAAATATTATAGAAATTACGGGGAAAGATGTCAAGATTGGAACACCTTTATTAATGCCTCGGGAAATTTCTGTTTCAGAGAACAATTCCCCCTTAGATCTGGATGGTTGTTGTGAATGTATAGTCGAGGATGGTGTCCATTTCGTTAAACAAGCTCTAACTAAAGCCTATCGATTTATTAACAAATCCTTTGATTTGGGATATATCCTTGGACATTACATTGCTGAAGGAACAATGAAAGGCATCACTATCACCTGTGGAAATGATAAATCTGAAATGGAAAAAGTCGCTGAATTAGTCGAGAGGATTTTTGGACTCCCCACCACCCTCGGAAAACATCATAAAGAAGGATATTTACCAGTATATGATATAACTAGTCGGTCAAAATTAGCAAATAATATCTTTACAAGAGGAATCGGATTAGAACCCGCACTTTCGACAACAAAGGAAATTCCTCCATTCCTATATAATGCCCCTATTGATTGTGTAAAAGGATTCCTTGCAGCATATATTGTTGGTGATGGATCGATTAATGATTATACAAAAGATGATTTACCAAGACGTGATATTTATGTTAGAATCTGGACATCCTCTAAAAAACTTGTCTTTGGAATAAATTTCTTATTAAAGCGTTTGGGAATTGTTGCTCGTATATCGAAACGTGAATTTGATCAAGAAAAGACCCCAACTTGGCATGATGCTTATGAATTACGAATTGTGGGCAAAAAGAATATGTCACTCTTGAGGGATTTCGTTCCGGAAATACCTGACGTTTCTGGACATGATACATCCCCAGCTATTGACCTGAATCCCTGGATGAAGCGTCTAAACACTGAATTAAAAGAGATTCACGGAATATCTCTAAGGAAGCTTGTTACAGCTGGGCATATACCTTTTGTTGCAGCTAAATGCGCGCAACCGACCTATAATCGAAATATTTCTGAAAGTGCATTATTAAAAACTTTGGAGAAACTTCATGAGCTTGGATATTCTACCCCAGCTAGTGTCAAATTACACACCTTCTTCAAGAAGAACACTCTTACGGCGGTTCTCGAAATAGAAACTGAAGAAATCATTGATCATGTATATGATTTGTCTGTTCCTGAAAATGAAAATTTTATTGCAGGAATTGGTCAAATTTACGCCCATAATTCCACCGCCGAACGCTTTGCGAAACTTGATAGAATTCATTATCCCACACAGGCAATCCCCTTAGGTGACCGTGAATCGAATGCGGTTTATTATACCAATTCAGACCATCTGAATTATGCGGCTGACATCTCACTTCTCGACCGTATCAATAAACAAGCCGAGTTTCATCCAATAGTTCAAGGAGGCGTAATTACTCATATCTGGATGGGCGAAGCATATCCTGATCCCGAAGGGCTCTGGAAATTTACAAAAGCAATAGCGCATACGCCTACTGCCTACTTCACCTTCACGAAAGATTTTACTCAATGTTTGAAATGCTTGAAATTTATCAATGGAATCTACAATACCTGTCCGCATTGTGGGGCATCAGATGAGCACATTGAGTGGTGGTCCCGGGTTACTGGCTATTATTCCCGCGTGAAACGCTTTAATCAAGGCAAATTCCAAGAATGGCACGATCGTAAGCGATACGATGTTGCCGCCTCTATCTAAAATCCACAATTCCTTTTTTTTTAACCTTTTCGGAAGAAGGATTCAACAAATTTATCTGAGAATTGCCTTTTTTGGATTAATTCTGTTTGTTTTGTCTTCCATATGTCTGATTTAGTGTAAGCTGCTTCTAACGCGCGAATGAATAACTTACCATCCGAAGTAATTTTGTATTTTCCATAGTCTGGCTTTTCAATAAGTGAATTATTAATCAGAGTTGTTAAATGATTAGAAAGAGCTGTCTTCTGTAAATCGGTTTCTTGTTTTAAAATATCAAATACCTTTTCTCCTGTCATTAATGAAATCAAAATCTTCAGTCGTTTATCATTTCCTATTGTTTTTATGATACTCAGAATGTCCTCAAAAGATTGTTCAAAAGATTCAATTATTTCAACTAAGGGTTTTTCATCAGACATATATATCTCCAAAATGATTATATCTAATCGCTATTTTTTTTTAATAGGAATATACCAATCTATTTCTGAGTCCTTATCGTCCATACCTTTGAAGCGTTTATTATCATAAGCTTGAATGATATAAGGATACGCTTGTTCATAGCCATTTTTAGGGATCCAATCTTTGAATAGATATTCTACAGCATTTGCATCATGAACCTTAGTAGTATAAACCAGATATTTTGTTGTAGGAAGTGTTTTAATAAACATTTCTACTGGGGCCTCTTCAACACTAGAAACTTCAATTCCAACGAAAACATAATATTGTTTGGTTTTTTTATACTCTTCAGGTTCGATATGTAATTCGTATCCTATTTGTGATCCCACGCGAATTTTATTAAGTAAAATTGAATATTTATAAGCCAGCCCCATAAATCTCTGCCAAAGATGTCCAATTTCATTCTCTCCTGACCACTCTTCCGCAGAATGAAAGGGGTCGCCGTAATAAACACATCCCAGTAAATTAAAAGTTCTTTCAGGAGTTATCTCAGGTTTTATTGTCATGATATATCCAAAATACAATTAAACTTACTAATATATAAAGATTCACTTTTAATAGGAACTCCTATGTAGACCGTAATCCTTAAATAGATTCCTAACCATAGTGAATACATCCTAAAAAAAATGAATGGATAGAAAGAAAATGAAGGAAAGTTATACAGTTGTACCAATTGGATATGTGCGGCAATCTGATGATGGCTTTTATTTAGAAATTAAACAACCATACAATGCCGCGTTGAAACATCTGGACAAATTCAGTCATGTGAAAGTGTTCTGGTGGGCTCATAAAAATGATAATAAGAATGCCCGGAATATTTTCCAAGTAGTCCCGCCTTATTCTAACAAAAAAGCTGGTATATTTACCATGCGTGCTGAATATCGTCCCAATCCCATCTGTGAAACGATCTGCCAGATACTCCATGTGGATGAGAAGAAGGGGATTGTTATTGTACCATATATGGATGCATTTCCAGGCACCCCTATTCTCGACCTGAAAACCTATCTGCCCCTATGTGACCGAATACGCGATGTTCATATTGCTCCTTGGCTGAAAGACTGGCCTGAGTGGTATGAGGAAGCTGCTGAATGGTGGGCAGAGAATTTTGGTGATTTTGAAGAGGGCGATGAACCACAAACCAGTGCTAGCACACCTGAACAATCGCCAAAAATCCCCAAGTCTGGAAGACTTGGTCGATTGGCAAAGATTATAGTTAATAAAACAAGTCAGGCAGTGTTGGATAACATCATGCACGATTGGGATTCAAAGAGGAATCCAGCTGCAAAAGCAGCTTGGGTACATACGGTTCTAGAGCGGTTAAAAAATAAGATTGGAACCGAAAAAACACTGGAAATCATGGATGCTTGCGGTGAGGCGTGTTATAATAACATGAAATTCCTCCAAAAAGTGGGAAAAGAGCTACAAGGGAATTCACATTCAATCGAAGAGTTTGTAGCTTACTTAAACACACGATTTGGTAATAGTTCTAAGTTTGAATTAAAAGATGAAAACACTATAATCGGAGAACATTTCAAGTGCTACTGCAGTCTAGTAAAAAATGCAAAAGCACCTTCGAACAAAATCATGTATTGTCAATGTGCTGCAGGGGCACGCCAAAAATTCTTTGAAGTTGCACTCAGTAAAGCATCTTGGGCTAAGTCGGTCAATGTGGAAATACTCGAATCGGTAATTACAGGTGGAAAATCCTGCCGCTATTCAATCAAATTCTGAACAAGAGCTGAGAATATGCAAAATTTATTTAACTTCTTTTTTTTTCATTCAATAAAGTAGAGAGGTTGATGGATTATGGTAATCAAAGAGGTTACTGCCAATAAACTTGATGAATTAGATTTATTTTGTAAAAAGTCAAAGAAGAACGATCTAGGTTATAAGAATAAGTTGAAGTGGATTATGAAACGGTTCAAAGAAGGATTGAAATTTAAGCTACTAATGGTTAAAGAGCCTAAAGGGATGACCTCACGGGGATTTGTTGAGTATATCCCTGGAGAATACAATTGGCGTGGAATCGATGCGGATGGTTGGATGGTAATCCACTGTCTTTGGGTCGTGGGAAAGCATAAGAAAAAGGGACATGGGACGAAATTACTGAAAGAATGTATCAAAGATGCACAGCAAGCAGGTATGCATGGAGTTGCAGTGATGACCGCTGGAAAAGGTGGCTGGCTCCCGAAAAAAAATCTGTTTCTTAAGAGAGGATTTCAGTTGGTCGAAGAATTCCCCCCATTCTTTGAGCTTTATGCATTACCCTTTTCAGATGATGCGCCTCTACCGAAATTTCGTTCCCCCACTGACGATGCGATAGAACGATATCCCAGTGAAGGTATTACACTTCTTAATTCTTGCCAATGTCCCTATATCCAAAATACAATAAATTATATAGAAGAATATCTTAAGGACAAAGATATCCCTTTTCGAGTTCAAGTAGTTGAGGATTGTAAGGAGATTAGCGCACTACATCCTTTTGGAACCTACTCACTCTTAGGCAACGGCGAATTCCTCTCATATAAACCCGGGGAAGCAAAAGCAACCGTAAAGTTACTTCAAGAGAAATTTAGCAATTAACCCCAACACTTTGGCACGAATCGACCCGTTTTTTTCATATAATTTTTATATTCTTCACCAAATCGTTCTAGAAGCCATTTTTCCTCAGCTTGCACTGCTTTGATTAATGAAAGGCTTAGAATAAAACATAGTATCGCTAACCAACTTAGAAACCAGAGGCTATACCCAATTAGAAAGAGAAAAACCGCAGTATAGATTGGATGTCGAATCTTACTATAAATTCCTGTTTGAACGAAGGAGCTTCCCTGCTTACTAGCTTCCCAAGGTTTAGCATGGTATGCCTTTAATACAAGCCTTGAATGTATAATGAAAACCAATCCCAAGGCGAAAAGAATCATTCCACTCAGCTGAATCCAGATAAAATTGTAAGACGATGGTAAAAAGGGTATGAAGGTGGTCCAAATTAATGTTATATTATATAAATCAAGTAAAATCATAACAGGAACAGCTATCCATAGCACATAAGTAAAAATTTTATTTACAATAAAAAGCAGAGCTTTTAAAAACGGACTTATTTGAAGCGTATCGCCCTTAGGTAGGTGCCTACTCTTCCTATTAAAGTGTAATATTATCGGTAAAAAGATTGAAAACTCCGTAAGCAACATTATTGCACTTATTAATTCTATAACCAAATGAATCACTGATGAGTTTTTGATGAGTTATAAAAAGCAATTGATCGCGATAGTAATGCTAATACGGTAAAAACTATTATCGTAATTAGATTAACATAAGAAACAAAAGAATCCGGAAAAATTAAGGTAACACCAATAATAATAAAGTAAAAAACTCCACAATATCTACCTATAGGATCGTAAATCGGCTTTTTTAATTTTGAAGTTACGATAAATTGTAAAAACATCAATCCAATCAAAAGTAAGAGCCACCAGGGATATATTGAATTAAGAATAAATGCAGAAGAAATGATTATTATTAAAAAACAATCAGCTGACGCATCGAAATAGGCACCAACGGAAGATGACGCTTTCAACTTCCTTGCAATAACTCCATCTAGAATATCTGTACCACAAGCTATCAAGAAGATAATTATACTCTCTATCATCAAATTCTGATAAAAAAAATACACAACTATAAACGCACAAAAAATTCTCAGAGTTGAAATTCCAAGTGGAAGTAACGCTCGCTTGGTAAAGGGCGTTTCGTTCTCTTCCTTCATAAAGCTATAAAAAGAGGGATGGGTAAAGAAGCTATCTTATCCCTTTAGAAAGACAACTCCGGTTCCACCTGCTGGATAGGAAAAATCAATAGCTCCGATATCACACACAGAGTAACATGCAGCACATTCAAGACATTTCTTCTTGTATTCATCCTTGAGTTGGGCCTTGCCACCACGTACCAACCAAAGGTTCACTACACATACAATTGCGCAACGCCCACAACCGTTACATTTTTCGACATTTAACTTGATAAAATCCCCAGTATCTCCAACATGTTCGCTAATTTTTTCTAACTCAATTTTCATCCATATTACCTCATTTTTTCTTTTTTCGGGGTCGCATCCCTTCCATTAATTTTAGGAGTTGTGGATAGGCTGACATATCCTCATCCATAATATCTGAGAGTAAAGGCACGGCATACTTTGTGATAAATCGCATGGCTTCGGGGAGATATTCTTGAATTTTTCGTAACATCTGCCGGAACCTCACGATATGCGGTTCGCTCCAGTCATAGTGCCCTCCACGAATTTCATGGTATAACGGAATAAACCATTCCATATTATTCTTATCGGACTGAGTGCTGAAGAATAGATTTCGCCAGAGCGTCTGTAGCGATTCCCCCGCTTCAAATTCAATCCCGACCGATGCCTTTTTCCATGTATCCTCATATAATTTTAAAGCTTGCTTTGAAGTATCTCCATCTGCTATACATTTGATAGCAGTTTCTGCTGCAATTTTCCCTGTTTCCATTGCTGGATATACCCCTTCTGCTTCTAATGGGCAAGGGAATCCTCCTGCGTCCCCAATGAGCATTACATTATCCGTGAATGTCCTTACTGGTTCTTGGGTCCAAGGTAGGAGATGCGATTGCACTTCTCGGGGCTTCGCATCAATAGCCTTCATCATGCGTTGGAACGGTTTACACGACACGAGCGTATTTAGATAGCTTATTGGGTTTGCCGTCCATTGGCCCATCCATGAACCCAACCCAATATGAAACCCATCCCCAAATATCACTTGATATGCAGCGGGGAAGGTGACTCCCCACCAGATACCATCCGCCGCATTAGCTAATAGCCCATCCGGCCCAAACATCATATCAATCTTTTTTGGATCTGCCGCAAAGTCATATTGCGGTACAAGCGTTATTTGAGAAGGGCGCCACCGGGGATTTAATCCGGATCGTATCGCAACAGTTGAAATCACCCCATCTGCCCCAATTACTACTTTTCCTAAAACTTTCTCCCCTTTCTCCGTTTGGACTCCAATCACTTTTCCCTTATCATCCTTTACTAAATCTTTAATTAATACGGATGTCCGCAGTTCTGCTCCTGCCTCAACAGCGTGATTTGAAATCCAAACGTCAAATTCACTACGGTAGCAATTCATGGTTATAAACTGCTTAGCGGGTTCATAACCCACGGATTCAGTGGGATAATACATCTCAATGGCGAGTTCCTTCATCTCCTTATTTAAATAATGATTAACCACACAGGAACCCATCCTTAAATTTGGCGCAACATCTGGCGTCAGCGTTTTCATCATTTCTGGAAATTCCCGCCACATTCTTGGTCCTAATCCACAGCCCGAGGAATTTTTTTCTCCGGGCTTGCGTCCTCTCTCGAAAAAAACCGTTTTTAATCCATTTTCCGCTGCTACCTTCGCAGCGATGGAGCCCCCAGGACCGGCACCGACAACAATTATATCATACTCTGTCATTTTTATTCACATCACATAATTTTAATGTTAAAATAACTTGGATTTAAGTTCTTAAAAGGAGTTTGGAATATATCTGATGTCCAATATATTATTTCATTATGGAAATTCTACAAAAAATCGCGCGGATCTGTGATTTCCCCTTTTATTGCACTAGCCGCTACAGTAGCTGGCGAGCTAAGATAGATTTTTGCATCACGGCTCCCCTGACGCCCGATAAAATTACGATTCGATGCAGAAAGACTCACCTCATTAGGTGCTAACGTTCCAAAGATTCCTAAACATACTCCACATGTAGGGTGAGTCACTAATGCCCCAGCATCTATAAAAAGCTTAATGAGTCCTTCTTTTAAAGCCTGTAAATATATTTCTTTCGAGGCAGGTGTGATAATTAAACGTATATCTCTATTTACATTTTTATTTTTCAATATCTTGGCTGCAATTCTAAGATCTTCTAATCGTCCATTAGTACAACTTCCAATAAATCCCTGATCGAATTTGGTACCCTGAACTTCCCCAACAGGAACAGAGTTTCCAGGATTATGAGGTCTAGCTACTTGTGGTTCTAAAGCGTTAACATTTAAATTTAATTCAGAACTATAACTTGCGTCGGGATCAGCTTTCACTACTTCAAAATCATGTTTAACTCGCCCATCCAACCATCCTAAAGTTTTCTCATCTGGTTCGATAATTCCTGCCTTGCCCCCCATTTCAATTGCCATGTTGCACATGGTCATCCGACTATCAATACTCAATGATTGGATGGTATCTCCGTGAAATTCAACGCTTTGGTAAGTCGCCCCTGCAATTCCGATTTCAGTTATTAGCTTTAAAATAATATCTTTTCCTAAAATATAGGTTGGAATCTTCCCCTCTAAATTAATCTTAAAGGATTCCGGAACCTTAAACCATAGTTTACCTTCAGCTAGAAGCACGGCCGCATCCGTAGATCCAATCCCGGTAGATAGTGCCCCAAAAGCACCATATGTGCATGTATGACTATCCGTTCCGACAATCAACGCACCTGGCCAGACAAACCCCTTCTCTGGAATCACTTGATGACAGATCCCCTCGCTCATTCCAAGCCAATTTTCTATACCATACTTTTTCACAAACTCACGGGTTGTCTTATGAACAATGGCAACATCGATACTATTTGCAGGTGTCCAATGATCAAGCAGCACAACTACACGATTAGGATATGCAATCTTGTTAAGATTTAGTTCTTCATACGTATCTGCTACACGCATACCAAGCATTTCATGCATCATTATTATATCTACATCTGCATTCACAATCTCCCCTGCTTCCACCTTTCCTTCATCGCTATGACTGGCAAAAATCTTCTCTGCAATTGTTGGCATGATAAATATCTCCTATATTATATTAAGTAGCCCCTCTCTGATTTATACGCTCTTTTACAGCAGCAATTGCTCCCCCAGCCGCAATAAGATCCATCAAAAATGGGGGTAATTTAGTCCCCAAATATTCCTTTTTTTGGGTTACATTTTTAATGATACCTTTCTCAAAATGAATTTCTACAAGATCTCCCTCATTAAAATTTTCCCCATCTTGTTTTAATTCAAGAACAGGAATGCCCAAATTAATCGCATTCCGATAGAATATTCGAGCATAAGATTCAGCTATAATAGCGGCAATTCCAAGTGTTTTTAACACAAATGGGGCCTCTTCACGACTACTACCACTCCCAAAATTTGCACCACCGATAACAATATCCCCCTCCGAAACCATCGTTGCAAAGTCTGGGCGAATTGGTTCAAAAGTATGAGATGCCATTTGCTTTGGGTCACGAATAGTTAAATATCTTCCTGGAATGATTACATCAGTATCGATATTATCTCCAAACTTCCAAACTTTTCCTTTAATAATAGTTACCACATTCTCACTTCTGAAACTTCTCTTTAAACTTTGAAAATAAACTTAAAAATTAGGACTAGGTATTTTTAGCACTTCATCCGTTCTCTAAAGGTCTTATTTTTTCTTAGGATGCTTTAATATGCCGTGCACATCTCCCTCTACAAATTTGATCGACTCACCAAATAGATCAAGAAATTTGTTGGGCTCGTTTCCTTCATCTATGCTCTTAATCTGATATTCTCTATGGCTTTTAATTAATTCAGTTTGGGTGATTTCCGCGGCTGCAAACTTTTCATCGACCGTTGATTTACTTCCAATCCAAATCCATAGCATTTTATTCTCTGGATCTTCGACCACATAGGTATCACCATTCGCAAAAATTGCGGATTTAATTTCTACTAAATTCCCCTTAACAATATGAAAGATTTTGGGCTCTAACATAATAATACAACTACTAAAATCCTTTTATTAAGAATTATACACCATTCCTTATTACTTTCATAATTTGAAGCTAGTCTTTTTAAAATTACTGACAGAGTTTTAAACGATTACAATAAAGGTATTCTTGGGCGTAACCCGCATACTTACCAAAGTATTTCGAGCAAAATTCTTTTATCTTTCGATCGTTTACTTTTTTATTATCAAAATATAAATTTAAAACAATTTTTCGAATCCAAGTATCTAGCGGCCATGCTTCTAACTTATCCATAGCAAAAAGCATTATACAATCTGCCACTTTTGGCCCTATTCCACAAAAGGATTCTTGTAACAATTTATGTCCTTGATCATAGGGCATCTCTCTAAAATCCTCGAGAGAAAAACCGAGTGAATTATTTTGAAGTAACAGGGCAGAACTCAACACATATTTTGCGCGGTAACCTAGCGCGCACCCCCCTTTATCAAATCCCTCTTTTAAATTATGTACTTTTGCGTTTGAAAGTTGTTCCGGTGTTGGAAATGTGAAAAATTCCTTCCCATCTAACGTTAAACTCGTACCAAACTTTCGTGAAATTGCCTCTATACTACGTTTTATTTTTGGAATTTGATTGTTTTGTGATATCATGAATGAAATCATACACTCCCATGGATCTTGACGAATTAATCTAAGCCCACGCGCATTACGAATAGCTTCCTCTAGATAGGTATCCTTTTTTATACGTTTATAAATGGAAGCTAAGTCATCATCAAGGCGGAAATACAAAGAGATTATTTCCACTGGGTCCACTATTTCAGGATATAAAAAACACTCTAATTGATCATTATCCTGCCGTATCTTTACCACATGATCATAAATAACCCCATACCACCACTGATCAGGTCCCAACTCCCATCTAAAGACTTGTCCACAACATAAAGACTGATCTAAATCAAAGAGATCGCAGTGTAGTTTCAATGTAATCCCAAATAATATTACCCATAAAATGGAATATGCTCTATACCTGGTGACGTTTTGGGGATTTCTCCAGGTGTACATAGTTCATTTAAAAGTAAAATCGCTGAAACAGTTGAAAAATAGACTTTTCTGATTGCTTTGAAAAATTCATGTTTAGTTAAACCGTCAAAATAGATTTGCTCTGAAAGTTCCCAAAAAACTGGTATATTTTTCTCCTGTTTAAGTGAATGGATCACTTGTAAAAAGAGCATAGATTTTGTAAAGTTTTGCAAAAATTTCTGGCGAATTTCAGATTTTTTAAGACACTGTAAATGGGGTGCTGAGATTTTTGTACCACAAAGTATTCTAAGAAAATCTCGCTCTTTAGGGACCAACACAACAAAACTCATGGGGCGTGGATGATTGAAAGGATACGTTAAGTCAATAACAAACTCCGTCTTTTGATCACTTGGTCTCTTGATTTTAAAAATGCCTTCATTAGTAGTCCAATCTTTGATTCTTTTCTCTACTTCTCTGCTATTCAATGAAAATCCATCCAATTGATTAAATTTCATTCCTTTTTTTCTAATTAACCAAAGTATTTGTTAATAAAAAAAATTATTAATATACTACTTTTAGTAAAACACAGAATTAAAAAAAGCCTTGCATTTCGAAATGGTAATTTTGGATTGAAGGAATGGATTAGATTCCTAATTTAATACTAATTTAATATAGGATAAGAAATGTAAGGTAAAAAATATATGAAAAAATATGAGATGTATTAGAATGGGTAAATTAGCGAGAGAAGTTGCAATAATTGGAGCTGGAATGTCTAAATTCGGGGCATTTCCAGATAAGAACAGTCGCGATTTATGGGGCGAAGCCTTTATAAATTGCATACAGAGCATTGATAAAAATTTTGACCTAAAAAGTATAGAAGCTTTATATTTAGGGAATTACAGCAGTGATTTATTCGAAGGGCAGGGACATCTTGCACCTATGTGTGCTGAATTAGCAGGAATAACTCCAAAACCCGCTTTGAGAACTGAAAATGCATGTGCAAGTAGTGGGATAGCGCTTCGAGAAGGCGTTCTTGGTATAGCATCTGGAATGTACGATATTATCTGCGTTGGTGGCGTAGAAAAAATGACTGATTTACCAACCGCTGGCGTAACAGATACTCTTGCCTCTGCAGCTGACCGAATCTTTGAGTTCTTTGCGGGAGTTACCTTTCCAGGACTCTATGCAATGATGGGTACAGCTCGGATGGCTCAATACGGGACAACCAAAGAAGACTTTATGCGTGTTGGTATTAAAAACCATAAAAATGGGGCATTCAATCCATTTGCACAAATGAATAAATCAGTCGTAGATATCATGAATGGAAAAATAGCGAAAGCAGAAAAACGAGGGAAACCCAAACCCACATGGAAAGATGAAATGGAATTCTTACAAGATTTATCTGCAAATCCTTATATCGCATATCCCATGCGCTTATTTGATTGCTCACTAGTCACTGATGGTGCTGCTGCTTTAATTCTTACGAGTAAGGAACTTGCTAAGAAATTTACAGATACACCTATATACATTGCTGGTACTGGTCAGGGTTCTGAAACATTCGCAATTCATGACAGACCTAGTTTGACTTCATTAAGATCTGCCAAAACTGCTGCTGAAATGGCCTATAAAATGGCTGGGGTTGAACCAAAAGATATCCAAATTGCTGAAGTACATGACTGTTTCACGATTGCAGAAATGGTCGCTATGTCCGATCTCGGCTTCTGGAAACCTGAAGACGTCAATCGCGCTGTAAGAGACGGTGAAACCGCTATAGATGGAGTTAAACCTTTAAATACAAGTGGAGGACTGAAATCCAAGGGTCATCCTGTAGGTGCGACAGGTGTTGCACATGCAGTAGAAATTTTCAAGCAGATGCGAGGAATAGCTGAAGGCGCTCGCCAAGTAAAATTTGATGTTGAGTGCGCATTAACTCATAATGTTGGAGGATCAGGCGGTTCATGCGTTGTGCATGTATATAAGAAATAGAGGTGCTGAAAAATGGTTGATATTACAAACTTAAAGGTTTACACAAAAAATTTCTTAGATGGGATTGATAACAAAATACTGTACGGATCAAAATGTCAAGCCTGTGGAGATGTTCAAGTTCCTGCTAAAGTTCTTTGTACCTCATGTCAAAATCTCGACCTAGAGTTAATTGAGGTTAAACCCGAGGGAAAGATCGCCAGTTTCACATGTATCGGTATTGGTACGACACATTTTGTTAACAAAGGTTATTCAATGAAGAAACCATACTGTGTCGTAATAGTAGAATTAGAAAATGGGGCTATGATTTCTGGACAACTCATGGGTGGCGACATCACTTATGATGAAAATCAGGATCCGTTAATCGGTGGCAAAGCTATAAAAGTTGGGGCTTCGGCAATTGGCGATTATGAAGAATACAAAGAAAAAGTTGAAGGAAAACGAGGCGGCCCACAAGAAATCGAACGTTGTAGATTAATATTTAAATTAAAATAAAACTTATCCCCTATTTTTTTTCTTTTAACCCCTTAATTTCATCTCATAATTAAGATCCGTCTTTCTTTTACATGGTATAGGCTCGAATTTTCTTATTAAAAAAACAATTAATTCCAAAAGAAACTTTATAAAATTTCTAATAGTTTTATTATTAAAAAAGTAGCTAAAGAGAAGTTTCATAAAACATCTAATTAAAAAAAGAGGTACGCTAATGTTTGAGTCTATAATCGCATTACCATCATCGAATACTCGGAGAATTAAATCGGTTAAATTTCTCAAGACGTTTGCATCATTTAACTGGAGTTCTATTCGCGTTGAAATCAATTGCAGGCCACGTAAAAAACGTAATGGACCATTTTCAACTCAGTTCGATGATTTTAATACACCGCCTAATCAAATGATTCGATGCAAGAAAACCCCTCTTGAAAGTATCAAGTTGGAGGGTTCAATTGGAAATTCAAACCTCGAAATCACATGTATTTTTAGTGGGGGCTCTACTCACTGGGTAGAAGCAAAAATCCTTGGTGAAAATAAATCATTTATTAATATTATAGAAAAACAACTCTTGAATATTTTTAAATTGAAATAAATAGAATGAGAACGCTTAGGATCGAGTATTTTTGATTATTTGTCACAATGATGCGGATGGTTACGCATCAGCTGGAATTTTTCTTCTAGCCAATGAGGAGAATTTAGATAACCTGCGCTATTCAACTGTTAGATATATTAATATCCTTCTTAAAAAGCTTTTAAGTAAAAATTCACCTCAAAAATTATATTTACTTGACATAAACGCCGATGATAGTGATACATTCGTCCAAAATTTGATTAAATTACAGAAAAATGGATATGAAATAACACTTATTGATCATCACCAGCTCGCCAACTCCTATGATGATAAACTGCTCTCGGAAGGAATACAAGTAATACGCGATACTTCAATGAGCTGTAGTGAATTAATTTTTCATACGTTCATAAATAACATCAAGGAAAAAACAAAGGCAGAATTCTTTTTATGTATTGGCGCTATTGGGGATAGATTAGTTACCCCTTTTGTTCAAAAAGTCATTAATTCATTCAGACGTGAAGAAATATTTGATGTTTATGCGTGTCTTCTTGCAGGTATCACAAATGGTAAAGAGTTTCTTTATAGTATTTTTGAAGAAAAGGATAAAGATGGTGTGGGTTTCGCCAAGAAGCTTTATTATCGTGCAACTAAGAAACGTTTTTGGATTGAAAAACTAAAAGCAAAAGTCAATTTACTCCAGGAATCAACCGAGTCGATTAGTATTATCCATATCTACAAAAGATACATCGGTTTTGCTGCCAGTTATTTGATAGATCAAGAGAACATCAATTTTGCTATCGCGATTGGTGATGGACCTCCTGATATTCGGAATTGGTTCCTCAATTATCTACAAAAATTTCTTAATTTTGTTTTTCGTCGAAAAGTAAAACAAAAGGATGATAAAATTCGTATTAGCCTTCGCTCTAAAATTCCAATTAATAATATAACCTCCATCCTATCCAAGAATTTCAATGGATTTGGAGGGGGTCATAAATATGCATGTGGTGCATCGATTCCTGAAGAAAATCTCATTCCCTTTTTAAAGGAAATCATACGGGAGTTCAAAAAATTATCTTAAAATTAAGTTAATGACCGAATCTTTTGTGTGACTAGTTTCAATTGCTCAAAAATATCTCTCCCCCGTCTTAGATGATGGGGTTCAATAACTATTGGTGGATTTATTCGTTTAATTTGAGAAAATATCTTTCTTAGTTCATAGAAATTGCCTATATGAACTGAAATAAGGCGATCCCTGTATTTTTTTAAAACCCGAAACGCATACCTTTCAGAACCATAAACTCCATGATGAAAGTCAAAAGTGAATTTTAATCTTGGTACATGTTCAAAAATTTGATCTAGGAATCTTATTTTGGAGCTTAAACGCCACGGGGAGAATGTCATGTTCTCTACAGATAGAGTCAGATTGGTTTCCATACAATCTTTTACGAGTTCCTTGAAGGCCTGAACGGTGAAATTTACAGCCTTAGGCAAAAACTCTTTTTCGAAATTGGATGATGAACGGAACGAATTCTGCCCTCCATGCATTACTACATACAAGAGATTATCAGAAAATTCAGCCGCGAATTTAATTGTTTTTTTCAACTCTAATAAGGAGGTTTCACGGATTCTCGGATTATAGCTTGAAATATTTATATCCTTCATGGGAGCATGAATCGAATTTAATTCAAATCCATAATCTATTAGAATTTTTTTCAAATTTCCAGTTTCTGGAAAATCCTTGAAGATTTTTGGATGCTCTGGCTGAATTTCTAAACCATCTAAATCTAAATCAGAACATATTTTACAAATCTTTTCAATGGAGTAGTTCCAAACGCCTCGATCCAAACCCACTAATATTCGTTTTTTCATAAAATTCATCCAGTTGTTTACTTTTTCGTAGTAATCACATTTTTTAAGGTTCCTATCTTCTCTATCTCAGCTTCCAGAACATCACCAATTTTTAATCGTGCCTTTCGCTGAATTGATTTTTCATGTAATCTTCCAGGATTTCCTGAACATAAAAGTGTTCCCGGTAATAAAGTTTGATCTTTTGATGTATACGCTAATAATTCATACACAGACCAATTCATATCCTTTGTATTCCCCTGTTGCATCACCTGATCATTGATCCGAAGTTCCATTTTTAGGTTATGTGGATTTCCAATCTCATCAGGAGTGACAATGCAAGGTCCTAATGGACCCGCCGTATCAAAATCTTTGCTTTTAAAAGGTCCTAATCTAAGTAAAATCTCAGGTATTTCAATATCACGAGCTGAAATGTCATTTAGAATTGTGAATCCTGCAATATAGTCACCGGCTTCGTCTTTATCAATATCCTTGCCTCTTTTCCCAACAACCCAACCGAATTCCACCTCAAAATCTAACCATTTGGTAATAACCGATGGGAAAATAATCGGATCTGTGGGACCAATAATGGTATTAGGATTCTTTTTATATCCAATCGGATATTTCTTCCAAAGACTATATTCTGTTAATTTTGCTAAACTTTGTTTATAATGTGTTTCAAAAGTCATGAAATCTACTATGTAGGGGGGATGTGTGATTGGTGCTATTATTTTTACTTCCTCTTGACTATAATTCAGCCGTTCTTTTTTTGGACCCTCCATTTGTTCTTCATTCTTCAGACTGTTTTGAAAATATTTTTCAGTTTCCCGTGCAACCTCAAGCGAAAAATGTCCTCCCTCTAAAAATGACAACATGTTATCAGATATCCGAACGTCTGCAATTTCGTATGGCTTTGTTTCTTTCGTTTCTTGGATTAAATAAGTAACATATGCAAAATTTAAATCAAGTATTTTATCTTTTATTAAAAGTCCAACTCTTACCTTCTCTCCGACCGGTGTTGGTGATATAAATTGAATGAGCTTCACTAAATTCGCCTTTAATAATTGGACTTCAATGGTTCAAGACTTTAAATAATTTCACGTTCTAAGTAATTGTTGAAATAAGAAAGATTTATTATTCTTATGATTGCAATTCCAAGAAAAATATGAGTGGTTTTTATGTTATACAATAGAGAAAACTATGTTTTGGTTGATTTATCCGTTCCTGTTGAACACAATGCCAAATCTGAACCAAAACCCGCTACTATCAAATATTCTTCTCATGAAGAGGGAACAAAAATGGCACAACCCGCGGGGGTGAAAATTGAGGATTTCCCTGACGGGATTGGTTTAGCTTCGGAAGAATTGACGTTAATTACTCATGTTGGGACTCATCTTGACGCCCCCTATCATTTTGGTCCTATAGTTGAAGGTAATCCTGCGAAAACTATTGACCAAGTTCCATTAGAGTGGTGCATCGGGAATGGAGTCGTCCTCGATCTAACTCTTAAAGAAAAAAGTGCCACCATTTCGAAAGAAGATATTCAAAAAGCAATTAAGAAAATAGACTATGAAATCCAGCCGTGGGATATCGTGCTGATTCATACTGGACGCGATAAACTTTGGGGATCGCGGGACTACCCATGGGTGCACCCCGGAATGACACGGGAGGCTACTCTGTATTTACTGAATATGGGCGTGAAAATCACCGGTACTGATGCATACGGCTTTGACCGTCCTTTTACGGTAATGTTTCAAGAAACCAAAGACGGAAATAAGAAAGCTTTATGGCCCGCCCATTTTACAGGCCGTGATAAAGAGTATTTACATATAGAAAAATTGGCAAATCTAGAAAAACTACCCCCTTACGGGTTTACGATTATTGCATTCCCCATAAAAATAAAAGATGCAAGTGCTGGATGGATCCGCGCGGTTGCCTTGGTTCCAAAAGAATGAATGAATAGCTTAAAAATATTTATAAGAAAGATCATCCTTCAGACCATGGATCCAAGAAGGGAATTACTCAAGCAGGTCTGAGAGTGGCGCAGGTATCGAACGAACGGTGCTATTTAGCGATAACATCTTGCCCAACACTTGACTAAACTTACATTTATAATGGGGATCATCCGTTGCCCGTTACCGAGTACGGAGCCAGCCGGTCTCCGGACGGATCGATTTCACTCTAATTTCCTTCACCAATGCAGCCGGGTATTCCGGGATTTGTTCTTCAATCACATAAATATTAACCTCCTTTTTTTGGGTGATAGTAAAAATTTTATACCAGAATCGCTCAATGAATTTTTTTTCACTTCGGGGCACAACACGCGCCATGATGTATGCCGTATGATTCCGAATCAAGTGCGCGCCGAAGTTCAGAGTCAGTAATAAGTGCGTGGAGAGGGGTTGATCCCCGTATGTCAGGGATTCATTAAGCATGGCGAGCTCAGGGGACTTGATAACGCGCTTCCAGAGCTGGAAGGGGGATTCAATCGGGAGAAATGATTGGGTTAACTCCAATAAGTCTAATTTCTTGGTCATATCGTGCCCTGCGAGGTACCGCGAATAGGTGGGAACCCGGGTCACGCGGGTCATGCTGGCTGCCAACTGATCCGCGAGCGCCAGTTTGTAATAGAGTGAGGCGACCTTATTCCCGTGTTGATTCCGGATTTGTTGCAGGAATTCCCGAAGGGTAATGGTGGTAGTTTCGCGGCGCTCGTGCCACTCGTAATGGAGTAGTAATAATAAACCGCTCAAATTATGATTCACATCATAATACTTGTTCAGGAAATCTATCCCCCCTACTTTGGGGATGAGATCGTGAAGCAGGATTGCCTTGAGAAATTGTTTCTCACTATCAGAAAAACTAATGATTGGGGGGATGTAAGAGCCATGATGCTGAATCGGGGATACTTCGGGGTCTCGCAATCGGAATTTCCCCATCCCCGCACTCCGGAGCTGTCCGATCCCCCGTAATCCGACTTCCGCAAGCACTTTATTATACTGGGGATAGTTGGTCTGAAAATGCACCATGAAGGATTGGGGTACCACCTGAAACTCCATATTTTCCTTAATGTAATATTTTTTTTGCTCAAACCCAGCTTGCGATTTCGCCACCAACTGGTAATCCGCGGGGAGTGGTCCGGGAATCTGCGCTTGAAGGAGTTTGACGAGCCCTTGGGTGTCGACTTTTTTCCGGGGGATGAGGTCGCTCATGAACTCCACGATGAACTCATGGGATGCGGGAACCGGTTCGTGGTATTCATACACATCCGCATACTTGTACCGGCAGATCCCATTCCCCGCCGATTCCCACCCCCCAAACTGAAATTCTCTGGTGTTTCGAATCACCTCTTTAAATTCAGCAATTTGCTCAGGGGTGGGGTTCAGAATGTCCATGAGAATTGAATTATG
>JAEOSY010000462.1 GCA_016840125.1 Candidatus Helarchaeota archaeon
ATGATGCCTTCGTTGTGAAGATCGATGGCACATGTACCACCCAATGGTATAAAACATGGGGGGCGGCGGATATAGATTACGGGCGGAGTCTCGCCCTCGATTCACGGGGTAATCTTTACTTGATCGGGACTACAAGGCAGTCGCCCTCTGATTATGACGTCTTTCTGGTAAAGTATGGAGTGGATTCGGACAATGATTCCCTGACCGATGATGTGGAGACTTACGTTTACGGGACCAACCAGACAAACCCTGACACGGATGCAGACCGCATCCCCGATGGTGCAGAAGTCGGATTGCTACTAGATCCTCTGAATGATACGGACGCCATGCTCGATTTTGACAATGATGGATTACATAACCTCGGGGAGTACTGGAATAACACCGCGTTGAATATTTCCGATACTGACGCAGATGGACTCCTCGATGGGGAAGAAATACTCGGGTATGGAACAAACCCTCTTAATTCTGATACGGATGGGGATACGTACCTTGATGGTGAGGAAATTCTCGCTGGTACCGACCCATTAGATCCGTCCAGCTTTCCCAGTTCAGCCATTTCTGGCTTTCAAATGATTATGTTAGTATGTATTATCCCACCAATCATGTGGGTTCTCAAGAAGAAACCGCGAAAAACCGTGAAAAGCTGATTGTTTTAAAATTAGCTGAAAGTTATTTTATGGGGGGGGTATTTGTTGTATTTAAAGAGAATAGGATCTTAAATCTTCTTTTTTAGATTTTATATTGGCATCGGATGAGAAGCCAGAATTTAAGATTGTTCAGAATACCTTCCAGACGCCGTCGGGGGACAGATAGTAATTTTTTAAGGGATTCCAAAAGGTTTTCAAATTTCCGATAGTACTTAGCGGTTTCCTCTGCGCCTTTTCGCCACCTTTTAAAATTCACCCTCCAATCTAATTCTTTTAGGTAATCTTCCATAGATGAGTGCAGAACAGGACGCGGAGCCATAACTGCCGCCCCGTACTGACCCTCTGCATATTCTTTCTGTTCGTGGAGGATTCTTTGGATGTCTAGCGCAAGGTCGCGGGGGATCTCAAGTGTGAAGTCCTTGGATCCTTCTAACCGTGCTTGAATATGTAAAATAATAGATTCTAACTCAGAAACTTCCAACAATCGTTATCCCTCAACGAATAATCATCGAAATGCACTCCGATTAAAGGAGATTTATTTAGTTTTGAATTTAAAGTAAATATTTTGGTGGCGGAGCTGCGCCAGATAGACATCGCCCTCAGGAATGGGATTTCCAGTAATGTTTAAGCTTGGCATCAGCAATCGATGCCCGCCAAGACGTTTTAGGCTCATCCTTTGCCGCTGAATGTATTCTATATGATTCATCCAAGGAGTGATGTCATTGATTTGGTTGTATCGCAGATCGAGGCGGAACAAACCTTGCTCCATCAACCCCTCAATCCCATGAATCGTCCAGATTTTGTTATGGGATAAATTGAGTTCTTCCAGCTCATTCAATCGTTCCAACCCTGTAATCTCCGTGATATTATTATTGGAGAGATTAAGACGGAGGAGGTTGATTAACGTGTCCAACCCCTCAATTTTTGTAATATGGTTATCACTTAATGAAAGCGTCACAAGGAGAGTCAAGTTTTCCAGACCCTTGATGTTAGAGATCTTGTTTGAAGCAAGCTCTAGACATTTAAGATTCACTAAATTCTCCAGTCCTGTAATGTTGTGGATGTCATTCCGTACAAGTTCCAGATGGTCAAGGCTCTGGAGCAGGTCTAACCCTTCAACCTCTCGGATATTGTTATAGCTTAAGTTCAAGTATTTAAGAGAGGTGAGAGATTCTAGCCCTGTAATCTGGGTTATGGCGTTATGATAGAGGTTGAGATGTGTAAGTTCTTGAAGTCTATCAAGGCCATGAATCTCGGAAATATTATTATATCTAAGATCAAGATCTTTCAATCCAATTAAATCCTCGAGACCATGAATTTGGGTGATGTCTGAAATTCCCTTGTTTAACAATTCCAATCTCGGTCCATAATGTTCATTTATCATAGGGAACTTCTGCCCTGCCACCTCCACGAATTGATAATGTAAATCTCCATTCATCAAATCTAATTATAGAACTAAAATATTAAAAATTACTGGATGTAAAAGTATGATCTGATGGATGATGTATTAGTTTAATCTTATTCAATTTATCAGAATTTATAATTTAAATCACCAGCGCGTTATTTTGAACAGCTTTGTGCATACCATCAAGGTTAATTTTTAAATCATTCTAAAGTTATTTTAAAAAATCCTTATTGTCATCCCAAAGCCTGAAATTTAGTAATAATCAAAGTTCGGATGTATATTAGCGAATTTATCGTAGAATTGGCGAATTGAGCAGGGCATCCGTATCATTCAGAGGATCTAATAACAATCCTACTTCTTTCGGGCATCATCCATTAAATGAGTATACTTGGTTTTAAACTCGTTAAAATAAATCCCAATATCCCTCCCCTCAAGGTTAAATTCCGTTATTAAGTACTTTATTTATGTGAATTCCAGGCATCATCCATTAAATGAGTATACTTGGTTTTAAACTCGTTAAAATAAATCCCAATATCCCTCCCCTCAAGGTTAAATTCCGTTATTAAACACCCCAAAGCCTGGAATTTAGTAATAATCAAGCTTGACTACTATTCTATCAGATTTAGAAAATATAAACTCCCATAATATCGTTATATCACAACCTCCAGTTGAGTTTTTCAGAATTAGGCTGTAAGGAGCTTAAGAAACAAGTAAAGAAAACCTTTTTAGAGGTAATCGGATTAGCATAAAGTTATTGGAATTCCACATCCAAATACAAAAATTCACATAAATAAAGTTTATAAATAACCCTGTATTAGAACCCCCCATGCTATTAGGAGCAGCACTTCAAGAGCTCAAAATCCGGCAAAGTAAACTGTTTCGATTGTATCGTCTACGGGAAGATACTTTTAATGTGCTAGAGACCAAAAAAGTGGAAGTCGATTTCGAAAAAGTAACGAAAGAAATTAATGACTTAGTTATGGATATTCGAAATCTTAAAGTAAGAATCAATAAAACCAATACAAATATTATGATCAAAGTTTCAGAGAAAGAAATGACTATTATAGAGCTAATTATTATGATTGGCGATCTAAGGTCTGAGCTAAGCAGATATGCAATGCTTAGACCACGAGGTCCAGTATATCTTGGTGGTCAAGCGGTGGAATACGTACCACAAAGGAAACAAGACGAAATTGCGGCAGCAATTGCCGACATGGAGCAACGAAAGGCTGATTTAGATAAAATCCTCCAATCAACCAATTGGAAGACTGAATTACTCGACTGATTTGAGATCAAAAGTAGCGATGAATAAACCGTGGATTATGAGATTGGGAGCGACACACCCTTGGACCTACCGGTTCAAGTCCGAATGCCGTGTTGGGTTGCGTTATTGATTATTAATCACTATGCTCACAACTCATTGCTCATTGCGTAAGGCTCACACCTTCGTTGTCTTTCGGTTTCATGATCCATTGGGGCGAACTCCCCTCACGGATTCAAATTTGCTACACTCTTGGTCTCGATCTACATTTTTTTTCCGTTGGGAACAAATTAGGATTGAAATGAGAAAAAATTAGAACGTTAAGGTTTGAATTTCTTCTCATTCTCCACGATCGTGGCGATACCAACGCCGCCGCCACCGCAAAGAGTTTGTATCCCCCATGTTTTATTCTGGTGAATCAATTCCCAGACCATTTCTGTGAAATAGAGGACGCCCGAGCATCCGATTGGATGCCCAATTGAAATTCCACCACCAGTAGGATTAACACGTGGGTCGAGGATATCATATTCAAAATGTTTTGC
>JAEOSY010000463.1 GCA_016840125.1 Candidatus Helarchaeota archaeon
CACCATTACGTACAGTCATTCTTCTAATACCATATTCCGCTTGGAGATCATCGAGTAACTTAGCGGTAAACAACTTTTTCCGCTGATGATTAGGTAGATTATAGAATCTCTTTCGTTGTTTTCGTCGGCTTTTTGTTTTATTTTTCTTATTAGTTTGCATTTTTAGTCCCTAACTGATAGTATTATACAACCATACTAGCTACACTTGCTAATCGGGGCCATCGTTCAGCAGCTTCCTTAGCTACAGCACCACGGATTTCGGATCCCTTTGGATCACCAAGAGGATTAGTAATTACTGCAGCATTATCTTCGAATTGCATCCAATTTCCATCCGCGCGGCGAAAGGGTTTTCGTTGGCGGATAATTATGGCACGCACAATTTGTCGCCTCATTTCAGGTGTTCCTTTTACTACTGAAGTAACAACCATTGACCCTACACCAGCACTTGGTATTCGATTTAGGCGCCCTTTATACCCAATTACCGCTATAATTTTTAGAATCTTCCCACCCGAGTTATCCGAACATAAAATCTTAGCATTTGTTGGAAGACCACGGGAAATTTTCGGTAATAGATGTGCGCCTTTTTTTCTGACACGCCGTTTGCCCATTTATACCACCTTGTGTAGACTTTTAATTCAATAACCGATTGAACTTTTTAATTTTTTCTTAATTATTAACCTAGATACTAGGCAGGTTAAAAAATTGGAACTTAATTTATGGTAGGTTCCAATTCAGAGAGAATGACCAATTGGGTCTATAATATTGCTTTGCATAGACCAAATCGTATGTTTAACCATTAATACGTTTTTTCCACTCTTCAATCTTATCCGATAATAATTGTTGCATTTCTGAATCAAGCGCAGACCCTTCTGGATACTTCTTCAACCGGCGAGCCATAGTTGCCAATTCGTATAATGCGGGATGCCAGCGGAAAATTTTTACAATTGTATCACGTGTTTGTTCCATTTCAATTGCCATTTGCCCTGCGGTAATACTACTTTTCGACTTTGCTTTAATTGAATCTAGCAACTTAAAAACATCAGCCATTGGCCCTTGCCCAGAAGGCGTAGGGGCAGCGGGAGTTGATGTTGGGGTAGTACTAGCTTTTGGTGCAATTGCGGGTTTGGCGGGAGCAGGCTTAGCTGGGGTGGGTGTAACTGGGGTAGTTGTGATTGGTTTTGTTGCCTGGGGGGTTGGAGTTGGTTTAGATGTAGGCACGGTTGGTGTAGGAATATCAATTTTAATATTTTG
Source organism: Candidatus Helarchaeota archaeon (assembly GCA_016840125.1). The sequence goes on from JAEOSY010000463.1 coordinate 1,252, forward strand.
AATTGCACTATTGAGGTTCTTTATACCTGCTTTCATTTCATTGATCCCGTTTTGAAGGGTGTTTAAAGTGGAATTATCAATAGATGAACCCCCAGATCCACTCATGTTTTTAATTGAGTCTTCGAGATCTTCAATTTTTGCCCCGATCATATCGGTGAATGACATCAAGTTCTCTCCTAGAGATCTGGGTATTTCTTCTTTTAATTTATCGATTGATGCTTGAATCTTTGATAGCTTATTATCAACATTTTGTTCCATTTCAACCATTTTGTCTTCTAAGCGCTCAAAGACTGTTTTTTTCTGAGCCATCTTTTTCCACTATAATGTTTTATTTGTAAGAGAATTAAGTTGATGGGTTATTTAAGAATTTCAGAAATTGAATTAGTCTATCTTGATGAATTTTCATTCACTTTCAATCAATTCAACTACTGTAAAAGAGATGGTTTTACTTATTGGGCGACATTCCGCCATTTTTACAGGATCACCGATGCTAATTTCAATACAGGGAGGAACGTGACAGTTAATATGACTATGTTGACGTTCATATCGATTATATTTTTGAATATAACGGAGGAAATCGCGCCGAACAACACAAGCATCATTCATTTTCTTCTTTATAACAACTCCATTAAATATTCTTCCCCGTAATGGCAGTGAACCATGAAAAGGGCAATGCGGATCTTCACATTCCTTTCGTGGCGCCTCTACCTCAAATCCGATATCTCTAACCATTTCTAAACATCCTCTAATTATTCCATTTATGAGTAATTCTCTTTTTAACTCTTTCTTCGGGACGACCTATAAGCAGCTTCCCATATACTTCCACTGCGCGCGTCTCCGAAAGATAGAATTGAAATACACAATTATTCTTCGGAATTTGTTTTTCTTTTCCATTTATCTCAATTATTAACGTGTTTTTCGTTTCATCAATTATTTTTCCAATCATATTCAGATATTGAGGATTGGAACATTGGACTATCTTAACTTTTAATCCTATAAGACAATGATAAATAATTGTTTTGGGAGTAATTTTCATGCGGATTCTTCCCGCATAACAGTGAGAAAGCGAGCGATTATCTTGCGTAGCGATTTTATTTTACCTGTGTTCTCAACAGCTCCGCCAGAGGCGGTAATAGCTCTTTCATTACTTAATTCAGCCCTAACGTCCTGTAATTTTTTTTCCCGCTCAGCTTCAGTCATATCGCGAATATCTTTTGCTTTTATACTAGGCATAATTGAATACTCCTTTTAATTCGTTTCCGATTGGGATTCCAATTCCTCAGGTGTTATTATAATTTCTATCTCATTGGGAAGCATGTAAGTGGGTTGCATTATAGAGATTGAAACACCAATGATCCCTTTTTTAAGAATTGCATGGGCTACTGATTTATCTACATATAAAAATGCGGGTTCTCCACATTTTGCGACAAATCCTTCACGAAATTTCTTGTATCGAGCTCTATGACTTGTAAGTTTACCACTTATCGTAATTTCAACACCCTTAGCTCCCGCCGCAGCGATTCTTCGTAAAATTGAATATGCCGCTCTTCTGTAATGGGTTCCTCGTTCTAACCGTGATGCAAGTCTTTCGGCCATCACTCTGGCATTTAATTCGGGTACTTCGATTTCTGAAACCTCAATCTGAGGGTTTTCTACTTTAAATTGATCCTCAAGAATATTCGTTAGTTCCTGAACATTCTTGCCGCGCCGACCTATCACGATGCCAGGGCGAGCCGCATGGACAATGACACGGGTGCCTAGTGGCGTTTTTAGGATGTCAACACCCCCCAAGATTCTGAAAACCACTCAGGTTTTTAGATATATCCGGCGCGTTTCAAATCCTGTGCAAGAAACTCATCCACTTCGGTCTTTTTAATTTTTTTTGTGATAAAATGTTCTATTGCTGGCAGATAACTGCCTCCAAATATTTTATTTTTAATTATAATTAACAAACCTAAAATCCGACTTAATAAAAACTTTACTTACAACAATAGCACAATTTTAATCAAAATGGACCAAGTTTTTGATTCTGAATAAAGAGAGAACCAGAATTATGAAGAATTTTAATCATTATTAAAAAATTTCCATGCTATATCCATAGATAATTTTGATCTATAAGCACTATACTGCTCATTCACTGGTGTATAATCATAGTACATTTTTCTAAATCCTGGAGTTTTACAAATAAATTTAGGATTTATAACTTTATTACTCAACGATTTCCACCAGTCATTATAATTTTGAATATTAGTTTTATCGATTATTAAATATGAATATGGGATCTTATCTGCACCAAAGAACTGGTGTAACTTTTTTACGTTGTGTTCGACTTCTGTCTTTGTTTTAGATCGACCCGTACCTGTCCTAGCTTTAATCCCCCACTTCCTAGGCTCATTAACCAATTCTCCAACAATAACTAAAGTGACAAGTCCTTTTTTGACTAACTCTAGCTGATTGAGATATATTCTTGGTTGTGTTATACGTCTATAAAATCTATTACCGCTCTGTTTAGGCGACATAAAATGCGCCCATTTCAGCTCTATACTCTTAAGTTGTCCATTTACTCTATAGAGGATATCCCCCGTTTTTGGAACTAATGGTATTCCCTTCTCTATGAAAGGACCAGGACTAAAATCGTATCGCGAATCCCAGACTTCCACCTCTTTAAAATTCTCAAGGATGGTATTTATAAGCTCAGACCTTATTTCCTCCTCGGAAGTAAAGAAGTCAGGTTTGTCGAACGAAATTTTTTTCTTCATTGCACCCGAAACAGGATGATAGACGGAATTTTTCTCCTTAGAAACAGGTTGAAGGGATTTATACGCTCTTCCCTCTATTCCGAACAAGTGTTCGGCAATGTGGGGGAGGATTTTCGAGCGAATATCGCGGTGGCGGTCACTAATGGGCGCACATTTATATAATTGATTAAAGCTCATGGGTTTATAGTGTTTTATAATGGTATTCTGTGACCCCTTTGTTTCAGTCAAGGTTGCACGCTCCATGATATAATCCCGATATTGTTTCCAATTCGACTGATCAATTATTAGATAGGTGTAGGGGATCTTGTCAGCAGCAAAAAGTTTCTGAAGCGTTTGTACGTTGTTTTCAGTTTCATTCTTCGATTTTCCACCTCTCTTAATCCCCCATGGTCGGGGGTTATCTAGATGTTCCCCTACTATTACGAGCGTCATCAATCCCTTTTTTACAAGATCAATTTGGGTTAGATGAAGGTCAATTCGCGACAAATTTAGGTAGTATTGACCTCTCCGCTTTTGAAATTTTGGGTGGAGGTGGGCAAACTTGAGTTCAATACTTTTAATGGTATTTCCGATCTCATAAGGAATATCACCAGATGCAGGATTGAAGGGAAAGCCATCAATTTCGATTTTTTCATTAGTTGCATCAAACCGGGAATCCCATATTTTAATTGCCGGAAAAGAGTTCCTGACCTCATTCATGAACTGAGTTCGCAAATCTTCCTCGTCTGAAAAGAAACCTTGGGTGGGTTCCAATTCAGAAACCCTACGTTCCTGGAGAATATTCTCAGTGAGTGTTTTAATCCTTTGAAATAAATGGTTGGAGTTTTGAAAGGCGGGCTTATCGAGCAAACCGATGAGCTTTTTAAGGTTAAGGCCCCGTTCATTTTTGATAATTGAGTAAAAGGTGCTTTTCACTATGCCAAGTGAGGTACTGAATTCAACGCCGGTCAAATTCGATTCAGTCCGTAAGTTTTTCAGGAATTGGCCAAGGTTAGGGTGATGTAAATATTGATCGCCTTGCGCTTTGAGATATTCAGCAGGAAGGATATCTTGCGATCCTGCTAGTTCTGATTTAGAATTTTTATCAGAATCAAAGGATTTCTTGATTTCTATCTGAGGATTAAGGAGTAGCACCTGGGCATCGGTTTGATGTTCCATTGAGTGCTCCTCAACTTCTTCTTCTTCACAGATATGATCTAGCTCTTGACTATCCGCGTGGATTTCAACGCTTAGATCTTGAGGATTTTCCTCATTTTCATGATTATTTTTAGTTGTTTTTGATTGAAGCTCATCCGTGGTCTTATTAGAATTATCCTTGGAGTTGGCATCATCATGTTTTGGAGCATCTAGCCGAGAATTAAGGAGCGTGACCTGACCATCATCGTGATGTTCCACTTGGTCCTCCTCATCCTCGTCGTCGCCAGCGGGTTCCAAATCCTGATCTGAAAGCTCCTTTGTATCGTCGAAGATATCATCTAGTATATCCTCAATGTCCTCGCTGTCCTGTTCCTGATCGCGTTCCGCAAGGAGGGGGCTCAAGTTCGATTCCTTGGGGTCAGGCTGCTTTTCTTGCGAATCTTCGAGTTTGGAGATCGCGTCTCCGGTTTTCTCAATCTTGCCCTGAATCGCCCGCCCGGTATTTTCGAGCGCATCAGAGATTCCTGCGCCTATATTTTCAATTCCGCTTTGGATGCTACGTCCCACCCCATCCAGAATCGCTAGCAAATCGAGGTTGCCTTCGGTATTCTGCTTTTCCACTTCCAAGAACTTGTCGGTTAGCTCTTCCATGTCTTTCTGTTCTTCAAACTTAGTTTCTGTCTGCTTTTCATCCCCGTCTTGTGGTTTGGATGCAGATTCTATTAGAAGTTTATTGATTTCCTCTTCAAATAATTCTCGTTCCAGCTCTTGTTCACGATCTAGTTCGTATTCGTGTTCATATCTTTCGGCAGATTCATGGTCATGTGTTTCTCTCATCGTTTCTCACCTCCTGTGCTACGCGTTAAGGATTGGATGAGTATTATGATCAGTCGGTGATAGAGTCCAAGGCGTGTATTTTTGTCAAATTTTAGGTATTTAAACACCAAGAGCCGAAGTGCAAAACGCAGGGCGGTAAGAAAGGTGGCTTCAGGAGTAAATTTGGATAAAAGGGTGATAAATTTATTGAGAAAAGGCTTGAGGATTCCTAGTAATTCCTCCGTGGTCTTAGCACCCCTAATCCGATTTTGGAACTTCCCTATTTCAGTTTGTATTGGTTGGGTTTTGAGTTGGCGCCTCAAAAGCGATTTTGCTTCATAGGTTAACACCGCATTTGGGAAAACCTTTCTACACAAGCATAACAAAAGTTATTGATAACGCGATTGTCGGTTTCGTTCTCGCTGAAATGAAGGGGAAAGAAGTCAATTCTTCTTGAGGATGTTTATCCGTGCATAGATTTTTCACCCGCTCCCAATGATATTTCCGTACCGCGGGATGGTTCCATGAGGATGTGGAAGGTGGGAACTCCATAGGTGATTCCCAATTCCGCGCAAGAACCCTCTTACTTTTCCCGTTTGAAAAGAAAAAGCCATTCAAATCCGCCAATTATTAAAATCGAAAATAAAAAAAGGGGAGTTTAAAGGTTAGTAGTAGATGGTGTAGTCCACGATGATTTAAATTATATGCTATATTCTAAAGAAAAGGCACTAAATTGTATAAGGGAAAATCATGAATGAAAATTTGACAGGAAATGCTACATCTTTAGTTATGGAATTATTCCAACTAGTTTCAGATCCTTATAAGATGCAAAAATTCCTAAATAACAGGAGTGTACAGAAAAGAATTATCTCAAAATTGTCCAATCTGAAGGTTGATGAGTTGGTTGAAGTTGTAGAGTCCCTTTTTGAGAAATTTCAACATATAGATCAACATTCTCAAGATACTGAATGGGCACGGCATTATAAAGATGACGAGGGCATTCAACGAGAGATTCGGAAACATATACTTCAATTGTTTAGTATTCTTTTAGATCATATACCGAATGAGTGCTTCAATAACATTGTCCCAGACCTGCTAGCTTTTGGGGATAACCCTGATTTTGTAAAAGAAATTTTTGTAATTTCTGGAAAGTTGAAAAATGAGCAGGCTTTGGAGTTTTGTAAAGCTCATATTCTGAGTTTAATAGACATCTGGCGTTCTTTCGAGTTCGATCGCCACAAACAAACTGAATTTCATAACAAATTAACTGAGCTTACTGAAATTACCCCCTACTTCGATGAGATCTTTGATTTTTCTCTCACTTTAATGCCCACCGCATTCGAAAATTGTGAGCAGAATCAGCGTGGTACGTTTGTAAGTCACTTTAGAGGATATTATGGGAATTTGGTACGGCGGAACCCCAGCATAGCTGGAAGACTTGTTCCATTACTTGACCAGACCAACGGAGATGCACAACAAGCAATCTTTCAAGCAATAATTAGGATAGGATCCATAGCTGATAGTGAAACTAACCTGTATTCTCACTTAATTGATTTGCTTATTTCAAACAATACTGCAAAATCTACGAAGGAATTGGTTCTTCAAATTATTAAAAAAATTAATCAGGATGATGTGAAAGCTGATAAGGGAAAATGCTTAACTATAATTCTCAAAAAAGCACACACCCTCAGAGCAGAGGATACAGCCAGTTTAAATGAACTGTTTGCAGCTCTATTTCAAATCTTAGGGGAACCATCCCAACAATGGCGAGAAGCTGTCGATATTATCTCATCTAAGATGGCTGTTGGATTTACACCACTAATGAATAGAACCATTCATACGGATGATCCAGAGAATATTGATCTTAAAATAGAACGGGCCAAAGCACTTTTCGTCAAATATAACGCGACTGACGATGATAGGATGGAGGCGATTAGAAACTTAGGCGATGTATTGGAATATTTAAAAAAAGATGATATTCGTTTGGCAAATAAAGATGAGAGCGAACTCTTTAATATTCTTAACAACTTTAGTATCCGTCATCATAATAGGAGTCAGCAAGCGGATTACGATAAGTCAATTTACTATCCATGGATGTTTTATGTATTTCTTGCCTCAATCTATGCTCTTTTGGAGTTAAAAGATAAACCCTGATAACTGACATGTCCGTGACTCATGCTGTATAGCGGGATTCCCACTCTGAGATCACGTGAGTTCGATACTAACCATTAAAAAAAATATATTCCATCTATCCAACAGACCGATCTCCCCGTATTGAAGGTAACAGGAAAAGGAAGCAATCGTCGAATTACTCCATCACAAAGAGTCACCTAAAACTTTAATTAGAGTGCTTGAATAAAAAAAAATAATAGCTTATTGAGGGGAATTATTTTGAAACCCAAAGATTACGATTTCATGAAGGAAGTTAGAAAATTTGTAAATGCAAGTGGGATAAAAAATATACTTGATATGATGAAGGGGGAGATTAAACAGACCACTAAAATTATTGACCTAGTTAGGGGGTTTTCTGAGCCCTTCATTTTAAACAATAAAGTCAATAGAAACCATCCCTTAATTAAATTAACCTCCGAAACTTCCGCCCCTATTATCGAAAAATTGATAGAAATTTTGGAAGAGAATATTTCTATTTATCCTGAGTTAAAAAAGATTTATGACCATTCTTTTGCACCTCTTACATCTAGGAAGCCAGACTTTCAAAATTACTTGATGTATGTGAAAATCTGTACACAATTCATGGAAAACTGTGATAAGTTTAAAGATGATGAAGAAGATCTCCAAGAATTGCTGAAAGGATATTCTAATTTGGTTGAGTTACTTAAACAAACCATTCAACATATTGTCGAAATCTTTCATTTCCAAAAATTCCAAGTAAAGATTAGTATTTATGAGTTCAAAGAAGCGCTTGAATATTTACAGAATATTGATGGGTTTAAGTCGACTTACAAAAAATATATCAATCCAAATTTAAGGAATATGTATATACACCTTAGCGCCATATACGTGGATAACGCTAAATTTTATTCCAAGAATGATCCCGAGAGTATATACACTAAGGACGAATTAATTAAGTGGTATCATAAATTAATCGCCTTCTATTGGTATTTTAACATAATTTTTTTCTTGGGAATGTATTCAAAGCAAATGAAAACCCTTCAAAAATTTTTGGGGAAAGGAAAACTATCTTTGCAAGACCTCACACCGTTAAACGACATAGTTAGCATATAATTAGGATCTTAATAATAGCCAATTTTAACTAGAACTATTTGATATTTCCTAGCGAAATAGCTGGCATGCCCCTTCAGAGATCAAATTTTTCCTATTAATTTCTTGAAGCCTGGCAAAGATCTCAGAGCTGCAAAGCGTTCGTCCTCCTCAAGGATTTCTGCTGCCTCGCCTTGATCCATAACTTGCTCAATGTATTTCAAGTCCCACAAAAATTAGTGTTCTAAACCGGTGATTCGATATGATCCAAGCGATTAACCAGACTACGACCAAAAAGAGGATTGTTGTTAAAATAATGGCATGGTTGATAGTCATATATTCTATCCACCTCTGCCTAAAGTCAGATCTTTCTCAATGGATTTGATTGGGTTTAATATTTCATCAACAGTATATAGCCCTAGTAATCAATTATTCTTCTTCTAATACAATTTCAACATGGGTAAGGGTTTTAAAGTAGGGGGTGGATCGACCAAAAGCACGAGGAATGTATTTCTTAATTTTACGTCCTCGATGAGTAGCGGCATGGATAACTCGCACGCGATCTAAATCTAAGCCTTTAAATTCAGCATTATTCTCTGCATTTGAGAGGATATTTAACACATTTTGAGCCGCTTTGACGGGATATCGACCTGCATCCCATCTAAACCGATCTAAGCCTTTCCGATGGGCTTGTTTCTTTTTATGGCGTTTGAAGGGAACTGCCTGCTTATGTAGTATAACCTCATCTAAAAACAATTTCGCATCTTCAATCATCATTCCCTTGATGGAATTGCATACTTCCCTTGCATGCTTGGGCGAACAGCGTAGGTCACGCCCACTAGCTAGGGCAGTTCTATCAGGATCTAAGCCGGTCATGGAATAGCCGAAATTGGGACTCACGTTCTATTATTCCTCCTACTTTAAGGGAATATATTGCGAAGACCTTGTAGCTCCAATCCCGGGATTTCCATGGGATACGCGCTTATGTGTAGGGGCAAACTCACCTAAATAATGTCCTATGTGTTCAGGAGTTATTTCTACAGGGATGAACTCTCTCCCATTGTGAGTTGCAATTGTAAGCCCAACCATCTCTGGGGTGATCACCATATCGCGGGCGTGCGTTCGCACAACAACCTTTTTTCCTTTCTTTAGAGCGCGTCTTGCACGCCTTAGGTTCTCTAACAACTTTTTCTGTCGATGAGGAAGTCCTCTAAGCATACTTCGGCGCTGTCTGGAAGGGAGGAGCTTAATGAACTCATCCATAGGTAAATTCTGTAATTCTTCGAGAGTGTAGCCTCGGAACATAAATTTCCTAACCAAATAACCATCTCCAATTGAGTAAAAAGGTTAAATGTAACGCATTTATTGGGAATTCGCAACATATTCCTTTAAATATGTTCAGATGGAACAAAAGGAAAAATTGCATTTAAAATTTTCGTGATTAATGGATTGGGGGCACCTAAAATAAAAAGGCAAATGGCTCCTTCGTTTTAATCAGTAAAAAGAGATAATAAAAAGAAAAAATAATAAAAAAGTCTCAGAGGTTTAAAAAATCACCTCTGCTTTAGATTTCAGATTTAGTCGCTAGCTTCGTCTTCTTCGTCAAGTCCGAGCTCTTCTAATTCTTCTAGAGGTACTGGTGGAGGAGTCGTGAGCATTGTCCAACCGATCCACATCGCGATTATGAGGATTAGGAGTGCTGCAATCCATATAGGCAAGATTACTGCCCAAGGACCATACGATAGAATGCCACCAAGCGTTGCAAGTTGTATTAGAATATTGGCGGCATCATATTCACCATGGTAAA
>JAEOSY010000464.1 GCA_016840125.1 Candidatus Helarchaeota archaeon
ATACTCGCTCATCGAGAATGTCGCCACCGTAGTCAAGGACTACATCATATGCATTTTAGAGTATCAGTAATATCTCCACCTGTTCTCCCATATATTATTGAAGAGGGCAGGGAAATCCAACAAAATTTAACCGTGTCACCCGGCGGGGCGTGCTGACGCTGCCCGGGGTAAGTGCCGACCCGACCTCAGGTACGTGTCCACAATTTTTAGGGTCCAAGACTGGTCTTTCTACTCCGTGATATCCATTCAACTTTTTCGAAAAACCTAGAGATATGTCAAGATCGCCCACGAAGATTTTATACTTAGAAAAGAAAGATCGTCTTGAATTCTCCGATCCCAAGGAGGGTCGTAAGGTCCCAGATGATCTCCGAATAATTATTCCTGAAGAATTCTTCGACTTCTTGGAATTGACAATCGGGCTTATCAACTCCAAATAGGCGGATCAGGAACCAAGTTCCGAGCTCCCCCCGCTCCCCCCAGTTGTCAATTCTAATTTCGATTCTCGAAGATTCATAGACATGAATCGGTAAGAAGCCCACGTCTGGGCGCCACCAAGCTCTTATTTCCATATCCCTTTCAGTATTGAATTGTTCTCGGAATTTATCTTCCATCTCCCGGGGTCTTTTCACGGGTATTCTAGTATGCAATTCAAATTCTATGCACTTGGCAGTCCAGTCCACCTCGTGGATCAGCATCCACTGTTTTACCAAGTCTTCCGAAAAACCGTAGGAGCGCACGGTAGTTTCAAGACGGCGGCGGGCGTCCATAAGCTTTTTCCACCCATTTCGCTTGGGTCCATTAGGAATTCGAGAGAATTCGCCACGTATCATTTGCCCCCACGTGTAATGCACATTAAACTTCACAACATCTGATCCATATCGTGATTTCTTCCAAGTCCTTCGTTCCCCCTTGAAAGGTCGGTGTAATATAACAAGATCCGATGCGTGCTCCTCTTGCAATCGTATCATGATCCTTTCGCACTCAGTAGCACTGGGGTAATCCAAATTGCTGAACCCGTGCTTGAAGAGGATTCGCAGAACGTCTTCGAACTGCTCTCTAGAAGGGCGAAAGTTCCTCACGTTTGGGTAGAGTGTAAAACTTCCTGATGGTAATCCCATTTTCCTTCACTATTGGTTTAGGGCTGCAGGGATATAAATTTTGCGGTTATTTTGCGCAAATTTTTGAAAACGCACAAATCCTCAGGAAAGACCAGTTGAGAAACACGAATTCGTATTTTTCTAGCAACCCACGATTCATTAGAACGAATTGTTTCAGCAGTTTCGCTACCCTCCTCTCCTTATATATACTAGGAACGACCGAGGTTATCACATACGATATGAGACGGGTGGTACGGTGACAGGATCTGTGCAAAGCTCACTTAAATTGCCCAAGATATCCTGTAATTTTCGCATTACTCATAAAAAATGAGAAATCTAGAAAAAGCATAACTATTCGGCTGTTCTGAAGAAGCCTATGAACATCAAGCCAATTCCTACGATATGAAGAGTAGGAGCGAGTAGTTCAACGGTAATAGACGGCAATATCTTCGTCCAAAGGTTAATCTGAGCAGATGGTATGGCTAGAGCGAGACCTATTAGGAAAATCACTGTCCCAATACATAATAAAACAGAGTTACTGCGTATTTCCCCTGCAGATTTTATGGATAAATAAGCGTAAATACTTGGGATGCCTAAAATAACCGGTACAAAGAAGAATATCTGAAGATAGAACACGAGATTATAAGCCAATTGGGTAATCATGAAATGGTTTACAATGGCCAGAGTTGCCAAAATCGCGGTGAGGATTGAAAAGATGTACTTCGTTTTGATGATGTTGCGCTCTAACGCAAGGTAGAGCATGAAAACCCCGGTGTAGGAAAATATAGTATATCCTAATTGAAGTGAAAGGGCTATGAAATCCCCCGTGAAGTAAGTTATGGGAGAAAACCCATAAATATAAACGTGGATAAAACTACAAATCCGACTAATTAGAAACAGGGCTGTAAAGCCACCAATCCTTAATATATAGGATGACTTCCGTTCTTGCTTTCGATATTTGTTAAATAGAAGAACTGCGACCATCCCTAAAGCAACCATTGCGATGATCCAAAGGATCACCTCGACCAAGTATAATTCGTGTGCCATTTTATACCGCCATTTTATGATAGATTGC
>JAEOSY010000465.1 GCA_016840125.1 Candidatus Helarchaeota archaeon
CCAATTGTTAAAATTGACATTTCTTCTTGATGAAAATGTGTCTGCCAAGACATTAAAAAGACTCAAAACAGCGAACCTTCAAGTATTATCAGTCAAGTCAGGAAATTTACTAGGCATGAAAAATGGGGATTTACTAAAGATTTGTAAGAATAATAAATGGATTTTAATCACACATGATCAAGATTTTTTGAACCCACCTAAAATGGATCATTTTGGTATTATTGTGGTGAGGATTCATCCAGCAATTGACTCAGTCGCTGGTATAATTTTAGAAAATTTTCTGAAATCAATTGATGAAACGGTTATTGAGAGCAAATTAATAGTTTTAGAGAAAAAAAGCTGGAAATATAAGGTGTAATACCTTTTAATAAAGATAAATTCAAAGAAACCAGTACGTTTATTTTTAATCTCTCATGATTCCATACAAGAGTAGAATGGATGGCATTTTAGGTTGAATAGAAACACAAAATATGGGCTCATATATGCAATAGTTTCAATTTTTGCAGGAGGGATAATACCAGTTATCGCAAATGCGCGACCTATTGGATTAGACAGTCATATATTTTCTGGGATGAGTAGCCTATTCCAAGTTTTGTTTTTTTTACCAATCCTCTTCTTTGAGGGATGGTTAAACAATAGAAAGTCGGATGATACAGAGAAAGAAGTACGAATCCGTTCTGATGATAAATTCTATTTTGGAAAATCTAAATGGAGATTATACATTATTGTTGGATTGTGCACCTCTGTGATTTACTTCTTGTATTTTGAAGGATTATTATTGGCGGGGGCAATTAATGGGTTTCTCGCATTGAAGACAACAGTGATTTTTGGTTTACTTTATGGATACCTTTTATTAAAAGAGAGAATTACAAAAATACAAGTAGTGTTCGCAGTTGTTTTGTTCTTTGGTTTGATACTCGCCGTGACGCAAGGAGCATTCCATCTTTTGGAACTCAATTTAGGGGTAATTTTGATATTGGTATGCGCGGGTCTTTGGATGGTCGTTCATACTTGTACTAAACCCTATTTGAGTAACGAAATAGCATCAGTCTCGGGGTTGGTAATTGCCAGAAATTCCATTTCAGCAGCGGTCTTAGTAGGATCTTATGTAATACTATTTGGAGAGCAGATTAGCATAATTCTTGATCCAGCTAACGCCTTTTTTATATTATCATGGGGTTACTTTATGGAATTGGTTTGTATGCGTGGTATAAAATGTTAAAGTTTCTCGATGTCTATCTCACCACAATAATAATAACCCCACAAATCATTGTCACTTCTCTGTTTGGGGTAATCATTTTGGGAGAAATCTTTACCATATATCATATAATAGGAATTATCTTGATTATGGGCAGTATTGTTATCATCAATCAGCAAGCTAAAAACAAATGATACTCCAAGATTCATAAAAAAAGAAAAAAAAAGTTTATTGTTTTTTCTGTGCTCGTAAGTCCTTCGCTTTCTGCTTCAATTTTTTCTTGAGGATCTTTTCTTGCCCGCCACCATCAAGAATCTCAAGGAGAAAATCAGGAATCCGTTCTGCTTGTAGTTCTTTCCCGGTTCTGAGGTTCTTTACCTTAAATGTTTCGTAGCTGAATTCGAGCTCGTCCCCTTTCTCAAATTCTGTGCTAACTCCAGGAACAATTAAGGGAGGCAATCCAAGACCGACAGAATTTCGGTAATATATCCGAGCGTATGATTCACAAAAAGTAGCAATAACCCCGAGCTTTTTCAACGCTTCTGGAGCAGTTTCTCGGCTGGATCCACAGCCAAAATTTTTCCCGGCAACGAGAACATCGCCTTTCTGAACTTGTGCGGGGAATTCAGGATCTTCAGTTTTGAGAACGTTCGCGTTTAAATCGGCAGTTCCAAGGTATTTTCCCGGGGTAATTAAATCAGTGTCAATGTCATCACCAAATTTCCAAACTTTACCATTAACAATTTTCGCCATTCTTATTCCTCCTATAATTTTCGTGGATCAGTTATTACACCTGTGATTGCGGATGCTGCGACAACTGCGGGTGAGGCTAGGTAGATGCCTGCATTTTCTGAGCCCATCCGGCCTTTGAAGTTTCGATTTGAGGCGCTAATACAGTTTTCCTTTGGAGCCAGCATTCCCATATGCGCGCCAAAACAGGGTCCGCAATTGGGATTACAAATGATCGCTTCCGCATCAATGAGCGTTTCTATAACTCCGGCTTTAATAGCATCCTTGTAGACTTCTTGAGTCGCGGGAATGATTAAAAGTCGAGTTTTTTTGTTGACCTTTCGGCCTTTCAAAATTTCTGCCGCGATTTGGAGGTCTTCGAGGCGGCCATTAGTGCAGCTCCCAACAAAAGCTTGATCCACCTTTACATCACTTAATTCGGATACCGGTTTTACATTATCAATCGTGTGGGGACAGGCAACATGGGGTTCAAGGGCACTCACATCCAATTCGTAGGTCTTTTCAATCACCGCATTGTCATCAGATTTCACGAGATCATCGGAAGTAACGGGTTTATCGGTTCTTCCTTTCAGAAACTCGATTATTTTATTATCCGGTGGGGTTAGGGCAAATTTTGCGCCAAGTTCCATAGAAAAGTTGGAGAGTGTAGCGCGACTACTGATGGTCATATCATCCGCGGTTTTACCGATGAATTCTATGGATTTATATGTTGCGACATCGGCTTTATAGTCGCCTGCTATTTTTAAAATAATATCTTTTGACATTACATATTTTGGGAGCTTCCCATCAAGCACGAAACGTATGGTTTCGGGTACTTTAAACCACAACTCCCCTAAGGCAGCGGCAACCGTTCCGTCCGTGTCTCCAATTCCAGTACTAGCTGAATTGTATGCACCATAAGTCGTGGTATGTGAATCAGTCCCAACGATTAGCATACCAGGGCGTACATGACCCATTTCTGGAAGGACCTGATGGCAAATACCAGCTTTTATGTCGTAAAAATATTTTAGATCTTGTTTCCATGCCCAATCTCGTATCATCTTATGGGCGTTTGCCGCAAAGACCGTTGGGGCAGGCGAGAAGTGATCCATAAGCACCACCACTTTTTCGCGATCAAAGACCTTACGTACTTTTGCTGGAAAGCCCATAAAACGCGCAACAATCCTAGCGGCTGCAATATGAGCCATTAACAAATCTATTTTAGCGATGAGATATTCACCGGGCGTTACTTCGTCTTTACCCGCGGCACGCGCTAAAATCTTCTCGGCTATCGTCATTGGTCGTACCAAATTCTTCACCTTTACTTTTTATCAACTCATCTTTTTATCAATAATTATTATTTATGACTTAAAGTTTAGGAATAAAAAAATAATGATGAAATTATAATTAAGGCTTTCAGATAATGAGGATTTAGCGAAGATTACCTTAATCCTAAAAAAGTAGTATAAAAAAGTATTATTGTACAGGAGAAGATTTGTTGGCGGATCTCCCCGATAATTTAGCAAATTTAGCATCTGGATTAGCTAAAGAACTTACACTTAAAAATATTCAAAAATTATTAGATCCCACAAAGAAACTTCCAGCGAATATCATCGAAATTTCAAACTTGGATATTAATAACTTTAAAGATCTTGATATCCAAGAAAGTGAAAAGATTACCGCGATTTTCGGAATCAAAAAAATCAGAGAGCTAGCAGATATCACATATTCACAACTGATTGAAAATTCCACGAAAATGAAAGAGAGGGGAATCGCTCAAGCAAAACTTGAATTAGTAATAACCGCCGCTAAGTACATTTCAAACGCTGCGGAATATAGAACGCTTGAAGGACAGAAGATCGTGTTGGTAGGACTTGATAACGCGGGTAAGACTGCTTTATTGAATGCAATTAAGAAAGAAGTTATAAATATTTCTGATTTAAAACCAACACAGTCCGTACAACGCCAAACCCTTAATCTACAAAACAAAAAATTGTACATCTATGAACTAGGGGGGCAAGAAGTTTATCGTAATCAATATCTCGAGGACCCAGAAAGATATATACTGGGAACAAACACCTTTGTTTTTTTAATTGATATGCAAGATCAGGGGCGATATGATGTTGCTCTTAAATATTTGGGACAAATTCTGAGCATTGTCAAATATTTAAATGAAAAACCTGAATTTATTATACTACTTCATAAGTCGGATCCTGACATATTAAAGTTTCAACCTATGTTCCGTGAAAAAATCGATCATATCATGGAAAAGGTAAGAAAAATATTCCAGCAACATTCATTTCGGTACCAGATTCATATTAGTTCCATACATAATATCCTCGGTTTAAGTAAATCCTTCGAATTTTTACTCAAAAAGTTGTTGACTGGGGATTTAGAAAAAGAAAAAGAATCGACAGCCGTTTTTGAATTAATCGAACGAATTCTCAATATGATTCTGAACATTGAAAGCGACCTAACAGATGAGATAAGTAGCTTAAGTGAAAAAATGTATCGAATGGATAAGGATTTATCTACTATTAAAAAAGTGTTGAAGCTAGGAGAAAGTGAAACAGCAAAAGAACCTATATTTATTGAAGATGCAGCTTTAGCGGATGAAATTTCAGAGAAAAGCGCCCAAGATCTCCTTGTTGATGAGATAAGAAAGTTCTTAATTGACTTCAAAGTTTATATTAGTTAAACATTCTGTTATTCCCTAGTAGAGTTTAATTTTTCTCTAGGGTTTAATAGTTCAGGCATTAACTTACTCTTAATCCCTTATGTCTGATTCCTATTAGCTGAATTATAAAAAATGTTTTTTTTCTTTGTTTTAGAATTAATTGGAAGGTTATCCCCGAAATTCCACCACCAGTTCGCAACTTTATTATTTATTTGGAACTGGTTAGCACCTCTTGACAACCCTTCAGGCGTGGGAATTCACTTGTTTTTTGTTAGGATTTCATTTATACGAAGAAAATTTCTTCAGAATATCCAAGGGAACAGGATTGTCATACCCTAAATCGACTTTTGGGCATAATTTCTCAAAGTCCGTATCTGTAGTTAAGATAATGTCTGCCTTTTCTTGCTTGGCTAATGCTAAATAGTAGCAATCATAAATATCGTGGTGAAGTTCGTTGGAAAGTTGAAAGGCTTCTAATAAGGTTTGACGATTTAATCCTATATAGGTAGGATTCGAATAGTTTTTCAAGAAATCAAAAATAATCTCTTTTGCGATGTGCTTCTCGATTGCCCATTTTGTGGTGAGGATCCAGTATGCTCGAAAGGGGAGAATTTCGGGGATCATCAGCTGATATTCGCCGACAATACCTTTTTCTATTTTCGGTTTAATGAATGGAAACCCTGGATGATTTTCTACAAAATAAATAGCAAAAGTATTTACATCAATTAATTTTACAACCAATTAATCACCAAAGGTGGATCTTCCTGCTTTTAGAAAAGTATCTTTCCCCCAAGGTTTGGAAGATTTTGCTCGCTTTTGTTTAGGAATCATCAATTTGAGGACTAACTTATCAACTTCATCAATTAACTCAAATTCCTCCCCGGGGATGAAGTTATGTTTCTCTCTTATCTTTTTGGGGATAGTTATTCGCCCTCGTTCATCGATCACTACTTTTTCAGTCATAGTAGATCACCCATTTATTTCTACCCATTATTATTTACCCACTCCTATTTAAATTAACAGCAATTGAATTTTCGAGGGTTTCTATCGAATTTCAGGAATTGATCCCCCCATTCTTAGTGGTTGCGTGCCCAAGTTGGGGACGTAATAAAGCCCCATTTGAACCCAAGCAGTCCCTCCTAGGAACGGAGTAAGAATTCAGGCGCTCTTTGAGTATTGCGGGGTAACTCCCTTCCGGTCTCCAGACCCAGCGACCATCCTCAAGAGCGAGCTCTTGGTGCTCTTCACCACCGCGCTGGATGGCTTGAACCCGGCGACGGGCGTACCGCCTGATAACCTTAGGACGAGTCTACTCGCGTGTGGGTAGATGAAGAATTGGCATAGAAACTTAGAGGTTGTTACATAATTTTATAAGTTTTTATAACTGATTTGAAGGTTAGGTGAAAACTCATAATCTCTCAGGAGAGTTAAATTTTTTTAAGGGCATAAGAGTTCAAGAATTAACTAGCTTCTAATTCAAATATTTCCTCCTTCATACACTACATAACATTATTACCAATTGATTGTTTTATAAGTAAAAAAAAAGATGACCCTCTGTTGAAGAAACGCACCGTTTTGGGGATGTTAAATGATTCTAATTGAAGCAATGCACCGTTTTGGGGATGTTAATTGAAGCGACGCACTGTTTTGGCGATGCTAAAGCAAAATATCCATGATCATTGGGAGTTTCAACTGAAGTTAGAGGAATTAAAGAGACTCGCCATATCAATGGAGTATGAAATAGTTGAGACGGTTATCCAACAGCGCACAAAAAAACAAAGCAAATACTTAATGGGAAAAGGTAAGGTTGAGGAAATAAGAGAGACAGTCGAAACTTATAATATTGAGACTGTAATTTTTTATGATGTGCTAACGAGCAAACAGAATATTAATTTAACAACTACATTGAAATGTGAAGTTAAAGACCGTTATGACTTGATTTTGGAAATTTTTGAAGAACAATCTTCCGATATTGTTTCCAGATTACAGATCACGCTTGCCCAAATGCTCAAAACCTTCCCAAGATATAAAATTCAAGCCCATAAGGAGTTTAAAACGGAGCATGCCCAATTCCGATCCTCAGGGGAGTACCAGTATCATAGCAAAATGAAAGCGCACGATAAACGAGTTGCGAAGATTCGAAAAGATCTCGAGGTTCTAAAAGAAAGAAAATTAAAACAAATCGCCGGTCGGAAACGGGGGCAGTTACCATTTAAGACTATCTGTATTATTGGTTATTATAATGCAGGAAAAACAACGTTATTTAATGCTTTGACTGGTGCAGATAAACCAGTGAGCGATCGCCCTTTTACTACACTCTCAAGTAAA
>JAEOSY010000042.1 GCA_016840125.1 Candidatus Helarchaeota archaeon
AATAATGGACAGCAGGAGTTCAAGCACATGGGAACAAAGCAAAGGGGAAATCACCGAGAATGGCAAGAAGGGAAATTAGTGGAAGGAAAATTATTTATTCCAATTATGCTAAGTACCACGACATTCAACTATTGGGATATACTCACGTCATTTCACCCCTACCGGAATGAAATTTTATGTATAGTCAGGATGTTGAATGGCATCGGAGTTGGCCTTAAGATAATTGCTGCATCCCTGAATCTGCAAAAATGGAAAACGTTTTTCGGTAGTGCAGAGTGGAAGGATGAAGATGTCAAGGATGTATTGAATTATTTAAACCATAAAGATGCACAAATACAATCTGCGTTAATAGCCATTGAATAAAAGCCTATTTGAATAACGTATCCATATGAGTGAATTAAGCACCCTAAAAGACAGAGCACCCTATGCCTCAAAAATTAAAGCCAAACGTTTGGGAATTGCTTATTTTTGTGTCCTCAATAATTCTGCTTCTTATCATGGCTGATGAAATTTTCTTGAAGTTAGGGGGGAACAATTTGAGATGCAGTCCATTGTAACATTGGCTAATGAAATTCCTTTGATTATGGCCCCTGCATCCCTGATTGCAGCCATAATAATTATTTCTGGTATTGTGGTGATGATGCGGCATACGGAGTCCATTGTTAAAATAACGATGCTTTTGGCAGTGTTAATCTTAACCTTAGCTGCGATAGTTATGCGAACCATTGTTTAAACCAAGAAAAGATCAGCCACCCATCACAACACTGTTTTTCTGAAACAGAATTATCCCACAGTTTTACCCGGTAAACCCTACACCTATCCTCTGTAACAATCCTCATCGATCATATATGCAATTATCAAGTTTAAGTTTTCTCAAAATAATACCGATAAATAATTGAACAAACTTTTTATTAAAGTATGAATATTTGAGGTATATCCAGTGATAATACCCTGTGAATCATGTAACTCCATGTTCCAATTGGGCAGCAGCAGTGTAAAACCGACTGGATCTCTGGTCAGGTGCTCGAAGTGTGGAGAAGTCTTCAGAGTCTATCCACCGAACGAGGTTGATCGAAGAAAATACGCAAGGATTAAAACACAAAATCTGATTTCACACGTCTCAATCGATGAAACCGGCAAATCGATCTCTCAAGGCTTGAGCCAAGCATTAAACATCAGTAAGGGTGGAATATTGCTCGAAACACCATATCCTATCGAATCAGACTTACTTTCATTGATGGCAACGGATGCGGAAAATAATAACATCGAAATTAAAGGCAAGTTGATATATTGCACAAAATCATCCACCGGAATGTATCGTTCCGGGATTGAATTTATCGGTAGCGACAAGCAAGTGGCAAAATTTGTTACCCAATTGGTTAGAGAATACAATTATCGAAAGAATAATCTGTTAATAGCTGTGGAACAATAGATCCATAACCCGAATCCTCCGCTCATTCCCTACTTAGTCTGTTTTCCCATATGAGTTTTCATGCTTCTTACTTAATGACCTCATAAATCGCAAAATAACGAAGCCACAGCCCCCTTTCCTGCGGGATATTTTCCAAATAGCACCCCTGTTAATCATTGCAGGTGTTGTTAAATAGGAGCAGTTCTACCCGTGGCCTTCGGCCATTTAAGAATTGGAAACGGATATCAATCATAGATTGTTAACCACAGGTAAGGATCCCGTTATAGAGCAAGACGGTGCATTACCCAAAGAATCAGAAGAAGGCTAAAGAAGACTATCACGGTGATTAATTTATTATACCCCCTCACATCCAGCAACTCCAATGGGTAGCAGACTCGATTGAAGCTACACTCGCAATCCCTCTCGCTCGCAGGGAGCTATTCGCTTACCTCGTAAACAAATCTCTCCCACCATCCCACCGAATGACTTGACTCTGAAATTACATTGGGAAATGCATTGAAACTCATCAGCGTCTGCAGGATTTAATCACAAATTTGTTAGCAATTTATATGTAATCCAGTTTTAACCTAAAGAGTGTGTATATTTATGCCGATAATGATGTTTAGGGAGAAGTAGATGTCTCAGTTTCAAGTGAAATATTTTGATAAAGATGATTGGAAAGAGATATCGGAAATAGATGTTTTGAAGATATTAGTAGATGAATTTGGCCGAGTCACTCCGTCTGTAACGAAAATGCTGCAAGGTAGAGAAATAATTACGACTGACGGTATTTTACGCTTGAAAAATTATGGAAATAAAGGAAAGGATTATTCAGGAAGTTTAACAATTCTCAACAGAATTATCCCTCAAAAAAAGAAAAATAGTTCATAATCCGTCTTGATGGGATAGGCCTGTAGGAAGATAAAATTTACTGAATCTATCCCTTAATCCCACCAGTCACACCTTTCACAGCTAGTCTGGTATTCGTGAGGTGTAAAGTGCCTCAGAATCGCCTCTCAGTGCGTTTAAATACCGTTTCCGATGGACTATTTTCTAGTTTGGGATACAGGTTTACCTCCGGAGCCTATAGGGCTCCGTTGTATAAATTAGCACAGATTGAATCAGCCGAGCACAGCTCGGTTGGTAAACCCTATATTCGGAATGTACATAAAGAGGTAAGAGAACATGGGATCGTCACAAACGATCCCGGTGTAAACAGGATTTAATTATAGGTTTACCCGGGGTAAACCCATTCATTTACACAACATGTTTACTTAAATTCACCCGAAAAAAAAAGGATCGTCCATTAATCACACATATTCAGAAAAAAAAATAATATGACGATCCCATGGGTAAACCATAAAAAAATTAAACATATGTGCTAACACCACAGGGATGACTTATGGTCATCCCGTGGGTAAACAGTTAATTCAATATTATCTCATACACTATATTGAGAGAAGAGATCAGGAAGTCCACCTTGTGGGTGGCTTCCCTCTCTCTCATATACACTGTACACCATTACTAATAACGTTAGTTCATCAATGATGTATCGTTTCAAAGGAAAGTGGACAGATTTAAGGTATAAGATAGAGGCGGTTTTAGGTTATAATCGAGAAATTTGAAAGGAGGACCAGATGGAACCTAAAACAAGTAAGAGCCCTGAATCTGTGGT
>JAEOSY010000043.1 GCA_016840125.1 Candidatus Helarchaeota archaeon
GAAATGTCAATTTTAACAATTGGATTGATCTCCTCATTGTTGACAAGAGCTTTAGCATATGCTATACACGCTTTTATATCCCCAACACTAATATGAGGATATTCATCCAATATCTCCTTAAAAGATAATCCATATTCAAGCATCTCAAGGATAAGATAGACAGGAATTCTTGTCCCTTTAATGCAAGGTTTTCCATGACAAATATCTGGATCAATTGAAATTCTGGTATCTTCAGACATCGGTTCTACCTTCTATTTTGCGAATCATTTCATATTTCTAACATGATATAATATATTTTCGACTTTTTTAAACTTAGATATTTTTTTAAACTATTTTCTTATCTTTGTTAATTAAAAAAGATATGTGATAATTATCATTTACACATACAGTGTAAATATTTTATAATTTAAGGATGTAACGTGAAATGTATACGTACGGCGATATACCGGATACGATCCCAACGAAACCGTTCACTCCGCTTGCAAAACACATCTGGAGACTTCACCAAGAGTATGGATATGACTTGCAGTTGCGAATGATTACGGCTTCTGTTGATTATATGTATGCAGAATTGAAGGAGCGGCTCGACACTACGATTTCCGCGGCGAAAGCTATCATGGAGGGCAAAATTCAAGATCCAGAGAAGATAGTCTCATATACTCTCTTTCCCCCTGTCCTAAGCATTCGTGGAGATTTAGCTCAAGGGTTGAATAAATTATTATTTGGCGAATCTACAGATACAACGTTCGTTGTTTTGAATGATGCGGAAGATGGAAAAATTTTCTTTATCCTAAATGCCCATTGTGAGGACGGTATCCCAGTAGATTGGTGGCTTGTGAAACCAGATGATGAGTTGCTCGACCGCAGACATATGAAGTTGGGTTACAAAATCCGTGATTTACCGAGTAAAATTAAATTCAATTTTACCGATATTGGAAGTAAACTCCAGGATATCTTACGAGATGTGCGGAATGAGCGAGCTCCCCAATGGACTAACTCCACATACATAATCGGAATGGTCTGGGGTGGTGCGATGGCAAACATGTTGCTAGAACGTTCGAGCTGGGAAGCTATGGCAGGGATTTGGGATGGCATCAGTGCAAAGAAAGCCTATGGTATGCCCGATTATTGGTTTGCATTCGTCCCCTGGCCCCCCATGATCCAAACAATGGGATTATCTGGACGCAAATCTTTTACATTGCGAATGGCGGGTTTAGCGACTGGACATCAGCTGTACTTACAGGGATTGGAAAAGGTAGGTATTTCCTGGCTCAAAGATAATTTCCCAGAGACGTGGTCAGTTGCAATCGAGAAACAACTTAAAGAAATCGGGATTCCGCCTCCAATCCAGACTTGTGACTGCCAGCTCCCAAATACGAAAGATAAAAAAACCTATAAGGAATCCGCCTTCGACTGGAAATACCCAAACCCGGATGAGTTCATTCAATTAGATGATCTCGGTATTACTTTTGATGAGGCGATGGAGGGTGTTTTCACCGATATCACCCATGAAAGCGAAGGACCGTTTACCAAAGACAATGTTATCTCTATTGGGTTAGGAAAAGACTCAAAAATTATGAAATAAGTTCCTTCTCCCTCTTTTTCTAATATTTACCTTATTGAAAATCATTCGAAACATATTTTTTTTTAATGTGAACAATCTAATTATCATTCAAATTATCCTCCTATATGTCAAATAAAGAAGTGATAAACATTTAAGCAAAAATAACATGTATTTTTTTGAGGGATCAAACATGAGCAATAGTGGACGAATAGTATCAGGATGTATCGCCACGATCAATGGCGGGATAGGTCTTGTCATTGGGATTTGGACATCGCAAAGTGTCTGGACCGAAGGCTATACTAACTATCTCGTGCTTTTAGGCATATTGAATCTCATTGCGGGTATTCTCATATTAACGCGCAATAACATCGGAGGAATTCTTGCTATATGGGGTTTGGCGTTTTCATTTCCTCTCCTTTCTTTCCCCCCTTTTGCCATTTTTACTATTCTCTCTGTGTTAAGTGGGATTTTAAGCTTGACCATTGGTAAGGCTGGTGAAGGAACTCATCTACAAACCCCACCAGTCTAAGCTGTAGTATGGGGGCGCCACCAAAGATAATGTTGTCTCTATTGGCTTAAGGAAAGACTCAAAAATAATGAAATAATTAGAGAATTCCCCCCTTTTTAATTACTTTTTTTCTAAAGCAGCTTTTTCTTCCTTGAAAAGTTGTAGAAGTTGTTGGTATATTACAATTGAGTTCAGAATCATATCAATCAATCGATAAATCGTTTTATAACCATTTAATTGTTCCAACTCATCTCTTTCCGCATCCAATTCTAGCTTGATCTTTTGAAATACTTCTTCCCATTCTAATACCTCATCATATGAATGAAGAAATGCAGCTATAAATGCTAATTCTACTGATTCCATGGAATAGAGAAATTCTCCATTCTCATTTTTTCCAACCTTTTGAATTATGTGCAAGCTGATTAGTTTTTTTAATTCTTGAGATATTTTTCCAGCTGAAAATCCCGTTAGTTCCTTGAGCATGGTTTGTGTAAGAGTTTTTCTTGTAATAAAATAGGCCTTGATAGTTGAAAATATAGAATTCTGTCCAAGAAAGAGGGGTGAATCAATCAAAAATTGCACAATTCCATCTTCAATCCCTTTTATATCTGAATCAAACGGTTCTAATTCACTCAGCCTCCTTGGGGTTTGTAATGGTTTGTATGATTTCCGGAACTTTATTAACAAATTTTCTGTGGATCTTTAGGAAATTCATCATGCGGTGGATCCTTTCAACCAGAATTTTATAGCCTTTTTTATTTTCGAACCTTTGTTCATTCAAATCTTTCATTTTGGCTTGAAAAAACTCCCTCGTCGCATCATTTATTTCAGATTTTAGCATTGCTGTTTTTGATGCAGCTTGAGAGAGGTCCCCCCCGAAAGAATATTTGAATGTGTGCGTACCTTTAATTAATTTCTTTTCAATATAACCAATGCTCACTGATGCGTTTAACGTTGTTGAAATGGAACCCAGGGAGAATCCAGTTAATTCCTTCAGTTGTGCTTGCGTTAAGTCCCCATGAATGAGCAAATATGCCCCTATTGCCCCAAAAGTAGGCGTTTGCCCTCTCTCTTTACCCATTCTTACAAAAAAATCAATTATTTGTTTTTCATACTCTCGAATTTTTCCCTCAAAAAGGTGCTTTTTTTTTGATTTTTTGTTTGAAGCCATTGCTTGTTCACTTCAGATTTTCAGAATTACACATATTTTTTTTATGCAATACATTTTTAAATTTCAAAACTTATGAAGCTTACGTATTAAACTAGGATGTGTTCAACATGCCAACAGAAATGGAGATAGTAATGTCTATAATTTTATTCGGAAGTATTTTCGTCGGAGCTGGAGTTAAAAGATACAATAGAAAAAAGGGCGAAGGAATTCCAACGGGAAAATCCCCTTTAAAAAATAAATCGCGGAAAATTATAATGATGGGTTGTTCAATTGGTCTAGACATAGTTTTTGGGTTTCTAGCTCCCTTCTTCCTCCTCTTTGATGTATTTCATCCATGGCTAGGTTGGTCAACTTTAATTCCTCTTATCCCCTCTGCAACTATACTTCTAATTCTACAGATTCTTGGATGCAGCCTGTATATACTAGGGTACATAATTTATGTAACTGGGCGTCTACAATTAGGTGGATACTTTGCAGATATGTGGCAGCCCGCCAAACTCGCAGATAATTTTACCCAAACCGGCCCTTTCAGCAAGATGAGACACCCTCTTTACACCGGAGGCTTCATTTTTCAACTCGGACTTATAATCATGTTTCAGACTTGGTTAGGACTACTCTTGTTTATTCCGCTTTCAATAATAACTATTAAGCAAGCATCTGAAGAAGAGCAGTGGATGATCGAAAGGTTCGGCGAAGAATATCAAGAATACATGAAGCGAACAGGGCGGTTTTTTCCTAAAATTTAAAACATTTTCCCCTTTTTTTTACTAGAATTAATTGTTATCTGTTTAAAGATTTTAAAAAAAAAAATATGGTGTGATATAATGGTTTTCATTGATGATTTCATGCGATGGGTAATTCTGATAGAATTGATTGGCGTTCTCGGCATCGCTCGAGGCATCTGGGCTGGCGCACAACTTGGGGATAAGAAAGGCAGGGAGTGGAAAGAGTCGAAATTAGCATTCATAGTTATGGCTGGGCTTGGATTCCTTATAATTCCCCTGTTCGTTATATATCTCGGTTTTCCCACCGTTTTACCGTGGATGTACATGGGATTGCCCGAGGTCGTCCGGTGGGTGGGATTTGTCGCCTCGATTATTGTCTGTATTTTTCTCCTATGGGTGTTCAAGACCATTGGGAAAGCGGGGTCGAAACACTTAATCGTTTCCGAAGAGATGAAACTGGTCACAACTGGACCATATACTCGTGTGCGACATCCTATGTATTCTCTTTTTATGCTCTATTCCATCATATGGTTCCTAATTACAGACCACTGGGGTATAAGTGCGATCTTTTTTGGTTTAATGCTTTTCATAGTGTTTGTAAGAACTTCTGAAGAGGAGAAGGTGCTCATTGAAAAGTTTGGGGACGAGTATCGCCAGTACATGGAACGGACGAGTCGGTACCTACCGTTAAAATCCAAGAAAAACCCCGAACCTTCGAATTAATTTTTAAAAATCTTCTATTTCCCTTTTTTTTTCAATTTAAATTAGATTTTAGCAAAGTATTACTCTTTTTTATCCACGATCCTAAGAATTGTATCTGCGGGATCAAGAATGTCCTTAGATATTGTCAATAAAATCTCTTTCTCATTTTGATTAAAATCCAACGCTGTTTTAAAAGGTTCTAAAATTATTTTTTCAATTTTTCCCCAATGTTCTAAGGAAAGGGACACTGAAAGGTCTTTCATCTCTCCTTTAAGGTTAATAATATGGAGTAAAGAATTATTTTCATGAATAGTTCCAATTAATCCAAAATTTTCCTCATTGATTATTGCTCCGGGGACATTTTTCCCCTTATATTTCATTGGAATTGCGTCTTTAAACAAGGAAGTTCTTGGTTTATACCATTCTCCAAATATCTGTATATTTTTAGTGGGTCCAGGATATAATTCCCCATCCATCTGAGAGGGCAATCCAAAGCAGTATTTTCCTCCATTTGCCATAATTATGGCAGCAATTCGAACAATCTCGTAGAGATCGGAACGAGCAGTGGGATCATCCCAATTAACAGCTGCGGGACCACATAATTCCCATGGAACTTTCTTTTTTCGATATCTGTTTCCCATTTTCCAAGCTAAATCAACATCATGGGCTTCACCAGATAGATAATGCGCATATCTCGGCTTTTTATCGATACTTTGGTTATATGCAAGTATTACACCAGGATACTGTTGTTCCACTAAATCCATGACAATATATGTTGATCTTTCATCCTCACTCCAATACCAATCCATCCACATACCATCCGGCTTGTAATTATCAATTAATTCTATAACGGAAGCTTTCAAATAGGCTTCATATTTTTCAGGATTATATTTATAGTCATGAAATTTTAAATCATCAAAAAACGCATAATCGGCAGCAATTTTAAGACCTCGTCTTTCCTTACTCTCCTTAAATAAGAGAAAAACAGCATCTGCCAGTTTTTTTGAATATTTTTGTATTACTTCCTTATCCTCATTATGCATGGCTATAAAAGATGGGGTGAGACCTCTTAACGGTTGAATATCGTCAAACATGGGATTGTGGTCAAAGATACTGGAGTAATAAAACATAAATGGAATATTATGTTTCTTACTTTCTTCAGCAAAAATTTTACAATAGTCCTCTGGGGTTTTGTAATCTGTTAGTTTGGTATCCCAATAACAGATCCCATCATGCCATTTCGCTTCAAAAATATGATAATCCACCCCAACTTTTTTTGAAAATTCCACCCATTTCTTCATTTTACAGAATGGACCATTGAATTGTAGATTTCCATTCTCGTCCATCATTGAAGCATTAAACTTATCATAGTTCCGGTTCCAAAACCACCCTGGTCGCGCTTCGATTTGATACATAATCCCAAAACCGGGTTTTTGCCACCATTCTCTATTTTTAATCCCGTTGGATTGGCTCATCTTTCTTCCCCATTCAAAATCTCTTTGTGAACCTGTTTTAATCTTTCACTTTTTTTTCAAGCTCCTTCGAGGTTGAGATGTAGAACCCGGAGTCCGCCGTGTTTTTAGGATCAAATGCCTCCTTTATCTTCCGAAGCCATTTATTATGATTACAGAGATGAGGTCCCCATAGATCGTGCATTTCATCTCCTTCGATGAAGAATGGGACATTCAACTTTTCCTCTAAAGCAATCTCATCCGATCTTTTGGCGTAATCAACCATCGCTTGGCGTGAATCTGGATTGTCTGGAATATAGAGTGTGGGAGCTTCCATATGTGCATAGTGGCCATGTTCATAGCCTTGACACCAACCACCCTCTCCTTGGTCATTTGGAAGCACCTGTTTATCGATATATTCTTTCTTTAAGGGGATGTTAGCTTTCACCATTTGAAAGGTTAAATTGATGGTATCAAAGCCTCCGAAAGTTGACTGGAACGCTCCACTTACTAAAAATGCGTGAACTCCTAATGCACTGCGTAATGCCTCGACATACGTGACTGGTTTAGGGACTAATTTGCCCTTGGCTGTGAAATCTTTCCCCTTGGTCTCCTCTAGTAACTTCTCAAACACTTTCTTCTTGTAGTTAAATTCTCGTTGAGTTTTGGCACATATCAATATAATAAGGGGTTTTTTCAACATAGATGCCTTTGATAGTGTTTCAACCAACTCAGATTTACTGTTAGATAGGACTGCCCCAATGGCAAGATTCGAGGTATAATAACAGTGGTAGCCGACCTCCGCCTCAGAAAACTTGTATAACGCGTTTTCAAGCATGTCCCAGTTTCGATAGCTGATGAAGTGCAATTCCATATAGTTAGGAATTTCAAAGTCGTAAGCTGGACCAACCCCACTAAGGTTCCACTTTGATTCTACTGGATAAGGATACAATTTTATAGCAACAGCTGTAAATACTCCAATTCCACTTTTTGCTCCAGCTGGGCCTCGCATTATACCCCGTAAACTAAATCCAGGGCCATCACCACAGAACCAATCTGACTTCTCTAATCCCAAGGTTCCAACTTTAAGTAGCTCGCCGTCCGGTAGAACCCATTCAGTTCCAAGAACATTGCGTGAAGCGTAGCCAGTGAAATCTGAGGTGAAGCCAGGGCCTGCCATGGATGTTGCACTTGCAAGCGGGGAGACCTGAGGTCCCGCCCCCGGCATGTGGCAGTTCAAATCAAATTTCAACAATTCCGCCTGTAACGTCGAGCCCGTGACATAGGGTTCTACAACGCAATACATGTTTTTCGTATCAATTTTCCGAATTTTATCCATCCGTCGCAAATCTAAGATAACAACATCATCTGATGAAACACAATTCCAAGGTCCTAATCCGGTAGATTGTGCCTTGAACTTTAAACCAACTTGATTAATTAACTTCACAATTTTTTGTACTTCTTCGGTGCTTCCAGGCAACATTACAGCGATGGGAGCATCCACAAACATGCTTGCTTCATTCCCTCTTCGGAGATTCACAAGTTCATTACACCAATTGAAACCATAAGCTTGGGTGATTACAGGGTCCTTTGAGGCATTTTTCTCGCCCACAATTGTTACAAATTCATTAAAGATATTATCTTCTAATTCCATAATTCGGCCTTCATTTTTCCTTCTTTTTCTCCTCAAGGGCTGCCTTCGTCGAAATATAGAACCCCGAATCCGAATTATTGTTCGGATCGAAGGCTTCTTTTAATCTCCGAAGCCAAACATTATAATTGCAGGTTTGCGGTCCCCAGAGATCATGCATCATATCCCCATCAACTGAAAAAGGTACATTTAATGCTTTATCAAAGATCAGTTTATTTGTTTTTGCGCAATACTCTAACATTCCACGTTTTGATTCGGGGTCAAGTTTATCATACATCGCTGGCATTTCTGCATGAGCATAATGCCCATATTCATACGATTGTAACCAAATACCCTCGCCGCCATCATCTGCGAGCTGCCTTTTCTTAATATATTCCATCTTTATTGGGATATTCAATCGTGCCATTGTAATTGTTACGCCGATCGAATCCA
>JAEOSY010000466.1 GCA_016840125.1 Candidatus Helarchaeota archaeon
CGCACCCGTATTGAGCTACCCGGTGGTAAAAATGAGGTACTTATTCCCAGTAGTTTAATAATCAGCTCCAATATCTTACGAGCAAGACGACCAGACGAATAATCTCTCTTTCTTTTTTTTAAAAGACTTGTCAGTACCGTTTAAATATCGGTAATATTAGATGTGATGGATTTTCTGAATCGTGCAAAATCTTCTGATGCGCAATTTTAAAACCTTCTCTTTCTCCCGCGAGATTGGAATTGACTTGGAACCTGGGAAAATTGCTCGAAGTGACTTCGATTCGGATCTTATGCCCTTTTGGAAAATAGATTGCAGTGGAACCAACATCAATTTCGTATTTATAGATTTTATCAGGTTCAATCAAAGAGGGATTATACATTCCCTCACGAAATCGTGCCCGTATACCCCCATCTACAACATTAATCGCTTTTCGATTGCTATGAACATCAACCAATTTCACCATAAAGTCAGTATCTTTTGCAGAAGAGGAAGCATATAGTACCAGTTTGATTTCTCCTATAACTTCGAGCCCCTCCTTTAGTTTAGGAGTGGTATAGATGAGGACATCCTTACGTTTTTCTATCTTAATTTGGTTGAGTCCTCCGCTTAGGAGCATGAGAAACCGTCCCCCAGAGATAGGGACGGGATTGGAAGGATCGAAATCATATTCATCGGCCGGTTGTGATCCTGGGTCGTCTGCTAATAATTGACCATTCCCTATCAGAGAATTTGCTGTTCCGTTCGAATGTAAATGTAGCTTCATTTCTTGTACGTTTGGGGGCCATTTGCCTAAATTTCGCCAAATTTTCTTATTCATGACAAATACCCGAATAGGTGCGACTTTGGTTAAGTCGTGACCATCGCCTTTCAACCAGTGTTCATACCACCACATCGGGGCAAAATTCTGGAATAAGGTGAATAGTTCTCTCCCTTTTAAGAACCAATTCTCAATTAGATCCATTCCTCCATGGCCGCCAGGACCAACAATTAACTTATATTTAGTCTTGAAATATTCGGGGTTTGCTTTCTGAATACGTTTTGCATCTTCTAGCATTTGTTCAATGTAAATATCATACCAACTACAGACTGCGAGCATAGGAGTGGACATTTTGGCGGGATCCCACTTGAAACAATAGGGTAACATATCATGTCGCATATCTACGCGTCTAGCGAGCAACCCCGCAAGTAAAAACTTTGCAAAAGAGCCGTCATCTCTCACTTTGGTGTTAAGATTTATGTTGAAAGTTTTATTTAGTAACACCGTCAGTTTTTCAATATCCTCAATTTTCGCCATTTCTGCCATATCCAAAGCGTATCTTTTCGTGTCGATTGGATCATTATATAGACTCAATAGGGGATTGTAATAGATCCGCTCATCAACACCCTCTTCGCCATGCATCATCGCAGTAAGCGCAGGATCGATATTCTGTGTGATTCCGAGCAATAAACGCAGAATAGAAACCTCTAATCCGAAGTTCATTAGCCCCCCTGATGCGAGAAACATATTATAATAAGAGGCTTGGGCTGGATTGAAACAGGTGACTAAATCGTTGTCCCAGGAAATTGCAAGTTGGGTCACCCCAAGAAATGAGATTCCCCACATGGCGACTTTTTCATTATACCAAAATCGTTTCGTGAGCCATTTTAAAGTGTCCAATCCATCTTGGCGTATGAGATATGTGAAAGCCATGGTTCCATATGGAATGGCAGATGCACACCCCCGAATATCCTGTAATACAACAACATAACCTTTAGCTGCAAAAAGATTGGCAATTAAGGTTACCATATTCTTCCAGTAAGGTAACCGAACGAGAAT
Organism: Candidatus Helarchaeota archaeon; assembly: GCA_016840125.1. The sequence continues at coordinate 1,817 of JAEOSY010000466.1, forward strand.
CGTGGGGGCTTTACTCTTGTTCCTAAGAACTTCTTCAGGTAAATAAATATCGGTTGGAGCTGTTGAGCCATCCCGTAGCTTCATATGATATTCTTTCAAGCGGACGGCGTTTCCCTCAATCTTATTAACCCCCATTAGGCGAAGAGGTCCTCTCCCAAACGTATTCAGGAGAAACCTAGCCTGCTTTGGCAGATAATTCATCAGCGGTAGGAGCTTGGTAATGAGCCAATCAATCGCATTGTCTATCTTTTTATTTTGGATGTAGAACGGCATTTCATTTGAAAAATGGACATCAGTAGGCTTATAATCGTATTTATTCCTTGCCTTCATATAATCTCGCCTCGGATTATTAAAATTCCATGAATAACGGTAAAATTAGATGTGAAGGATGTTGCGAATTATGGAAGATCTTCTGTTGGGCAATAATATAACCTTGCTCGTTTTCATCACCGCCTAGATTCGCATTGATATCGTACTTGGGATAGTTGCTAGATGTGAGTTCCAACCGAATACGGTGCCCTTTTGGGAAATAGACGGCGATTGTGCCTAGATTGATTTCGTATTCATAAACATTATCGGGTTTCAGGAGGGTGGGTTCGTCTATGCTCTCTCGGAAGCGGGCTCGAACCCCATCATCGAGAATATTAATTGCTTTACGCCCACTAGAGGAGACATCAACAAGTTTCGCCATGAAGTCAGTATCTTTCGCTGAAGATGATGCATAAAACTTTAATCGAACTTCACCGATTATTTCGATTCCCTCATCCAACTTATCAGTGGTATAGACTAAGATATCAGTACGTTTTTCAACGTTAAGTTGATTATGAGGACCACTAACTTGAAAGAGAAATCTTCCTCCCTGAGTTATGACTGGATTGGCTGGATCAAAATCATATTTGTCGGCTGGCTCATCCACCGGCTTCTTTGTAGAAAGTACGCCATTTCCAAATCTAGAATTGGCACTACCTTCTGAATGGAGGTACAATTTCATCTCGCGCGTTCGTGGGGGCCATGATTTGAAATTACGCCAAATTTTTTTATTCAAAATAAAGACTTGGATGGGTGGAATTTTGGAGATATTTGTCTTTCCTCGTTTCAAAAAGAAATTGAACCAATTCATGGGCATGAATTTTCGGGCAAGATCGACCGTGTCCTTTAAACTGATCTTCTGGAATAGAGCCATACTGCCTCTATCATTAAATGCTTGATCCATTCCGCCATGCGCCCAAGGTCCAATGACGATTTTGAAGTTCTTTTTACAATATTCTGGGGCTTTTGCTTGCATAACCTTGAGATCGCGCCAGAATTCTTCTTGAAACATATCGTAATGCCCACCTAAATAAAGCATCGGGACTGTGGGCTGAAAATTGAACCTGAGACCAAAGGGGAAGAGGAGGGATTGTGGATTTAATGTTCGATCATAAGCAGTCAGTTTGAGTAATTTCTCAAACTCCCCCGTATCGCCTTCATTTATTTTCAATTTTAATCCAAGTTTCTCATTCAGAACTGTAAAGATTTTTCGGGGGTCCTCCACCTTAGCGAGGTCATTGAAATGGAGGGTCCAACTGGGTTCTCCGATTTTTTCATTGTAGAGATTTAATAGGGGATACTTGACCATTCTATCAGGAATTTTCTTTTCATCATCGAATATATCCGATGGAAGGTTTATTTCGTAATTGGCAGTAACCCCTCTAAAAATATTGTAAATAGACGCCCCCATTCCAATGGGGAGGAGCCCACGTGGGTGGTACAGGACCGAATGAAAGGACGCCATACCGGGATTAAGACAAGTTACCAACCCTTTATGTTCTTCCGAAAGAGCTGCCAATATAGCTAGTTGGGTTATTCCAAAATAGGACATCCCCCACATCCCAATTTTACCATTATACCAGAAGCGCTTCGTGATCCAACTGAGGGTGGTTAATCCATCAGGACCTTCATATATGAGGAACGAGTTCGTGCCGTATGGCTTCGAATGAGCGCAACCGCGTGTATCTTGGAGTACCGTACAATATCCCATTGAAGCAAAGAAATATCCCAAGATGCTTACTGAGTCCTTCCAATAGGGAAGGCGAATTAAAATAGTAGGCGCTTTATATTTTTCTTTAAAAACGGGTTTAGGTAGGTAAACATCCGTGGCTAGTTTTGCTCCATCGAAACTAGTAACCAAGTATTCCTTTAATCGAACAACTTCGTAGTCTAGAGGTTCCAACCCAAAAAATTGGAGAATCCGTTTGCCAAAGAAGTTAATTATCTTAAACAGCGGTTTTTGGAGATAGTTTATATATTTTCGTAAGCGTTTCATCTGATAAATCATAATCTTTTTCATAATTTTATTTTTAGTTTGAGGAATCATATCTGAAATCCATTCCACTTCAGCTGGATTAAATAGATTCCTTTTCTTTTCTACTTCTTCAGAGGTTTTCGCCGAAATCTTCTCTTCTTCAACCGACTTTGGCGTCTCTTCTTCCTCATCCGAACCAGTAGGGGTTAAATCTGCTTCCGTCATAAAAACACCAACTCAACAGGTCATCTCTCATACCTTAAAGCATCTCCTAAAAAAAGGTTTAGGAAATTTAAAATAATTTAAACCTTTCATGTTAGAAAAATATAGAATTTTTAGATATTATGGAAAACAGACTAGATTTTCACAAAGTAAGGTGTTCAAAATGAGATGGAATATCCGGAATTTCAAACTTTATTTTAAATTATTACGAAAACATTTTTCAGTTTTCTTTATCATATTCTTAATTATTTTGATGCACCCTCATTTAGAGCCGCCAGAAAACACCCTAGACGGTTCTAAGGATCTGAGTCCATTTGCGAGCCATGCGCCAATATATATTGATGGCAATGCCGCATTAGACTCCTTCCCTGATAAAACTGGCAATGGTACCCTTGTAGATCCATACGTCATTCAGAATTTTGAGATTAATGCAACAGGAATCGCTGGATCTATTGACATTCAAAATACCAACAAACCACTCATGATACTCAACTGTACACTCACCAATTCAGGAACTGCTAGTGCCACACTTTTCTTGCACAATGTAACCGACGTGACAATCGTTAATTGCACTATATTCGACAATCAAGATGGGATTTATGTAAATGCTTCTAGCAACTGTGGAATTATTGATAATAACATAACGGCGAGTGTCGATCGGGGGATTTACTCAGCCTATTCCAGCTTCATGAATATTTCCCACAATTACC
>JAEOSY010000467.1 GCA_016840125.1 Candidatus Helarchaeota archaeon
CATAAGGTAACTTAGGTAACCAAAGAGGTTTCTTCTTCATTTTCAAGTCATTGAACATTTGAGGAGTCAAGTTAAGGAATGCCCATCTGAAGTATTTCGCTACTTTCAAGGTGTTTTCTTCAGTGTCACCACGGGTTAGTATGTAATGTTCAAACAGCCCAGGAACAATATTCATGAGCATGTAGCTATTGCCCAACTTAAAAATGGCACCCCTCTTAGATAAGGTTTTTAATATTTTCTTTACTTTATCTTTCTCCCAGCCAGATTTTTTTGCTAGTTTAGGTGCAGTCAGTAATTGATATCCTTTATCGAAATGATCTAATAACTCAACTTCTTCTTCATTATAGAGAACCTTTAAAAATTCAGTGGTTTTTTTATGTTTCGGGGTTCCCAATTCATCTATGCTCATCTTTTGGCGCACACTTTCATAATGATCCACAGCCATAACCAAACCTCATTTTTTTCTATGGAAAAACAGAAGATGTACTATGATAAATATGATTGTCTAATTATCATAAGTATGATTATTTAATGGGTGATAACATGCCGAAGAAATCTACAGTCTATTGGGCACCCCCGAATGAGAATTTTGCCTTATTTCATACGGAAAAGGATATGACCACAAACAATTTGGTTCAAACCCGGCTAATTCTAAATAAAATTTTGGATAATATCGATTCTGGAGATAAGGTCGCTGTTAAAGTTCACGTGGGAGAAGCTCATAATACACATTACTTACGTCATGATTATGTACGTGAAGTGGTTAATGCTATTAAATCTAAAGGTGGAATCCCTACTTTAATAGAGACTCAAGGATTAGGATTGAAGATTAAACTTGTTCAGATCTCTGAGGATTACTCAATACATCTTGGGCATCGAAAAAATGCCGCAGATCACTCCAAAATTGCACATCTCCATGGTTATAGCGAGTCCATCACAGGTGCGCCATTGAAATTTATAGATGGAGATTACGGACTTGACGGAAAAAATGTCAAAATAAATGGACTTCAGTATAAGGAAGTTAATGTTGGGCGGGGATTGTTTGACTTTGATAAGCTTGTCGTTATTTCCCATTTTAAAGGACACGGTGAAGCCGCCTTTGGGGGGGCATTGAAACAGATCGGGCAAGGGTGTGTGACGAAGAGATATAAACATCTGGCTCATTTTAACGGGCTTCTGAGAATAAATCCTAAGAAATGTAACATATCCAAGTGCAATAAAGAATGTATTCAGGCTTGTCCTGCTAGCGCCATTGAACTTAATGGGGATTCTGCAGTGATAAATGAGTCGAATTGTTTTGGGTGCTTTGTATGTGCCAAAAAGTGTCCCGTCAAAAGAGCAATCAAGCAGCCATTAATGAATGGCGTGAAAGATTTTGTCGAACGTGTTGTAGATCATGCTACGGCGATAATAACATCTTTTAAACCTGAAAATATCCGGTATATTAATTTTGCATTCGATGTAACTGTAATGTGCGATTGCATTTCTAGTTCTGGTACACCTATAGTTCCCGACTTGGGTATTTTTGGTTCTTCTGATCCCGTCGCTGTTGATAAAGCGTGCTTGGATGCCGAAGTCAATGCACCCGGCCTGCCCATCTTTAAGGAGGGTCAATGGACGCAACCTTTGGCATCTGGAGTCGAAAAATTTCAAAAAATGATAGGGGATATAGTCAATGCCAATTATCAATTCGAGGCTGCAGAAAAAAATAAAATTGGGACAACCGAGTATGAATTGATACAAATCTAATAACCTTAAATGGGAACCTGAAATGAAAGAGTATATCCGCAAGTACGAAAAGGAACTCTTGGAATCAGTCATCCCCTTCTGGGAACGGGCAGTTGATGAAGAATACGGTGGTCATTTCAATTTTCTAGATCGAGATGGATCGGTTTATGACACTGACAAGTCCATGTGGATGCAGTGGCGAATCGTTTATATGTTTGCAACTCTTGCTGAAACGAGATATGTAAACGAGAAAAGGAAGCAATGGCTTGATATAGCAAAACAAGGATATGAGTTCCTTGTACAGAATGGGCGGGATAAGAAGGGCAATTATTATTTTGCCTTGAATCGTGAAGGAAAACCAACCGTCGCACCCTACAATATTGGCTCGGATTTTTTCGCAATTATGGCCTGTGCAGCCTTGTACAAAGCAACAGGAGAGAGAAAACATCAGAAATCGGCCTTTGATTCAATAACTAACGTGCTTGGTCGGATGGAAAATCCCAAGGGTATTTGGAATAAACGGCTTCCAGCGAACCCGAAGCGGTTGGTTCATGGGGATTTCATGGCCCAAGTCAATTTAGGAACGGTTCTCAAAACTTGTATAGGGGGACCTGGCTTTGATCAGCAAGCCAAGGACGCAGTAGATATCATTCTTGATAAATTCTGGAATGAGGAATACCAAGTAATTTTCGAAAATCTAAACACAGATTACACTTTTGACCTTGAATCGTCTGAAGGGCGGCATATCGTCCCAGGGCATGGGTTTGAAAGTATGTGGATGGTGCTTCAGCATTCGGAGATTTATGATCGGCCAGAGATCATCCCAAAAGCGTGTGCCATCATTGAGTCGTTGCTTGAATTCGCATGGGATAAAAAGTATGGGGGAATATTTTACTTCAGGGATGTATTAGGAAAGCCGCATTTTGAGCTGACATGGGATATGAAGCTCTGGTGGCCGCATAACGAGGCGCTGGTTGCGGTACTGTATGCATATCGTCTAAGTAAGGAAAAAACTAAATTCTGGGAGTGGTTCAAGCGAATTGATGAATGGACATGGTCCCACTTTCCAGATCCTGAATATGGTGAATGGTACGGGTATTTAAATCGTCGAGGAGAACCAACACATTATTTAAAGGGAGGGAAATGGAAAACCTTCTTCCATCTCCCACGCTGTTTGCTGGAATGTATCGATCAATTGAAATTAATTGAATAAGAGCAACTTCTCTTTTAACCTTTCAAAATTTAGAATCATCTTCTTATAGCCATTATTTATTCTACATTTTATACACACCTTATTTCATATTAAAAAACAAAAAACATTGAGGATTTTCAATGAAAAAATCAGACAGAACAGTAATGTTTGTAATCGCGATACTCATAGGTTTCGGATTTACTATTAATATCATCGCAGCACAATTCTTCCCACCGACCAATGCAAGGACGACTCCACGTGTCATTTTATTCAGCATCGATTCAGCTAATCCCGAGTATTTAACTGAGGATATGATGCCGAAATTGTTTGCCGAAATAATGGCGCGTGGCTCGAAGTACAGATTCGCATTAACTTCCTTAGCGGCAGAAACCCAGCACGGGCACACGTCTATGCTCACAGGGGCTTTTACTAATAATTCAGGGATGATCGGAAATGGGTTATATTTGAATGACACAGGTGAAGTAATAGGAGTTGTTTTAGATCCAAAATATAGATTAGCAGAGACGTTGATTGAAGCGATTGAAAGGACCACCCCATCCATCAAAACGGCATTTTTGAGCGGAAAGTGGCGTCTTCCCCCCCTGCTATCCCAGGATGCAGATTTCATCTTTGCCTCACCCGTTGCCGAGGAAGTCACTGGTATATCATTTCCTTTTGGTAACTCTGAACAGGAGAGTTATTATCTCCAAAAATTGGGGAATCCGGTTACCTACCCGGATGGGGATATCATCGATCCATGGGTGATGCGAGCACTGCTCGAACTTATTAAACATGACGACCCCGACTTTATGTTTGTTAATTTGGCTTGGACTGATGTGTTCGGTCATAACAGCGGAGGGATCGGTGATTACAGTATAATGATCAAGCGTCAGCTGGCAGAGTTGGATAATCTAATGATGCATTTTTTCACAGAACTGAAAGCAATGGGTGAATATGATAATACACTTTTTGTTTTTGCATCAGACCACGGAATGGAGACGATCGAGAAAGTCATTGATGTCAAAGCTTACCTAGAAGACAATGGAATTGGCAGCTATGTCCATGTTGAGGGGGGCTCAGGTTATATTTTTCTTGATAACCCCGCAGAGACTGCTACTGCCGTTAATTTATTACGTCTAAATCCCGACATCGCTGTAGTATTGAATCGAACCGAGATGGCACAATATCCCTACGCGCTAAATACTTTTGAGAATCGGACAGGACAAATCTACATTTCGACAAGAGAACATATAGTGATTACATTTCCAGAACTTCCAGGGCTAGGGTCAATCCCGCTGAGCCAAATAGGGTCACACGGCGGCAAATCACTTCAAGATGTTGTCATGGCGTGGATGGGACCAAATATTACCAATGCGGGAATTGAGATAACAGCAAATATTCCTCATGTGGTGGATATCGTCCCAACAATCTGCAATTTGACCGGCTGGACTTTACCAAATCAATCACAAGGGAGAGTTTTATATGAAATCATCGAGTGAAGGCATAAGTGATCTGCTAAAGAATTACTTTCGCATCCTCTATCGTCCCACTGAAGTAATAGGTGACCTCAGTTCTAGACCAGTGAATTTAGCGAATACTTTAATAATGGTTATAATTTCAGGTGTTCTTTTGGTTTCCGGTGTTTTTCTCGCAGGTGACGCCATCTATACAACATTCCATGAATACGCTTTTACCTATCCACTTGAAATGTTGACTAGTGGTCAATTATTCGGATTTTATCTCCCCTACATGAACGTTAACTACTATGGTTTGGTATTCCTTTCTGACATACTTTTCGTATTAAAATCCTACATATTTCTTACTATTCTTTTGTATGGATTTTTAAAAGTGTTCAAACAAAAAATCTCAATTAAACGGACATCTCAATTAATTGCTTGGAGCATTTTTCCATTAGGAATTGTGATGTTTATTGCCTCGTTGATTTGCATGGGGCTGAAATTCATAGTTCCAGGTATCTACCACTTCATCTATTTCGGCGTTCTTGCAGTGGGATTTATCGTCATTGCACCAGTAATTATCTACTTATTCCTGGAACGGCTCAAGGATGTATCGGTGTATAAATCCATTTCAATGTACTATCTATCGCTGTTTGTGGTGTTTCTAATATTTACAATCAACCATGCAGGTAAATTCCTTGTCTTAATATGGTGATGGTATATGGGATTCTTAGGAGATTTAGTTAATCGGCCAACAATGGCCATTGAAACAATAAAAGAAAAGCGAAACATATGGAAAACCGCAGTTCTCATTGTAGCGACTGGCTTTCTCATGATGATCAATTTCTATTTCCTGCACTTCACCGGAATGTTTCCAGACATCATAATCTTTGCCCTATTTCTAGCTGTTTTAGGGATTCTCTTAGTACTAACGTTCCTACTTGGATTGGTCATCGATCTCTATATTTTCCTTAAAGTAACAAAATATGAGCCAGCGGGAGACGTATGCAAGACAATTTCCTGGTGTTATTTAGTTCCATTTCTTATCTTTCATGGCGGTTTATTTGTGGTTATGCTTCTTCTTCGAATGACAGGAACAATAGAATGGGGACCTTACATCTATGATTACTTGAAATATCTCTGTTACATTTGGGTAATTGGACTCTCGATAGTAACAATAGTTCAACATCGGAAAGAACATAAAATAAGAAATATGCTGGGCTTCATCGGAATCTTTGGTTTGAACTGGTTGATCTGGGTTTATCTAAATATGCAAGCATTTAAATTAATATTTACAACTCTTGTCGCATAAATAATTTAAAATTCCTCTTTTTTTTTATTTACCAGTTAGATATTCTAAATTTTAATAGAGGAGGCTTGGATTAGTTTAAAGCATTTTGGGCACATATCATTCATCCCTTGCTGAATTTGTCGACCCTTTTTTTCTGGTAGAGGAGCATGACAATAGGGACAAAGAACCTCTATTGCCGAAGGGATATTTGTTGTTTTTTCCTCTTGAGTTATTTGTGCAATTTCAGCTTTTTCGGCGTGTATGGGGGTGATCGTACCAATTTTTTCTTCAAGACCAGCTATAATTGAATCGAGTGATTTTTTATCTGGTACGGGTTCGCTAACTGGGGATGTTTGTTCTGAGGGGGTACTAACTATAGGGAGCGGTTCTGGGGGAGCACTAACTATAGGGATCGGTTCTGAGGGCTCGCTAACTATAGGGATTGCCTCTGAGGGGGCGCTAACTATAGGAGACGGTTCTGGGCCCCATAGGGATTCCTCGGGTGGTGCGCTCGCGGGTACATCTTCAGGGTGATCATCTATTAATTTTAAAAGGTCATCGGTTGAGAGTTGAGTCTGGACCTCTGCGCTGGCGGGTGCTTCTTCATGGAGATTTTTTGCTAATGTGAAAAGGTCATCAGTTGATAGCTGAGCTAGTGCTTCTTTTTTCTTTTGTCTATGTTCCTTGTAACAGGTTTTATGGACGTATAGACCGTATTCTGATTCAATATATTCGTAAAACTTTTGGTCTTGTTGGAAAACATTTTGGAGAGCTTCTATCTCTTGTCTATTTAAAATGTCAAATAGGTCCTTGAGGTTAACATCTTGCCTCTTGATAATTTCATTGATCTTTTCAGTCCTCTGATTAAGGTCTTTTAAGAACTCAGTTACCTCTTTTCCTTCATCGTAAATCTTTTTAATATCTTCAATAGCTATCTCTTTTTCATCACTACTAATCTCTTTAAAAGATTCAATAGTTTCTTTAAGATCAATATCGCTAACTAAACCCACAATTTCCCTAATGTCTTCAGCGATCTCAGGAAGATATCCAAGGAATGATATAATAGCAGCTCCACATAGTAAGCCATTAAGAATTATTTTTCCCCATTTGAGCCAACTTCTTTCTTTCTTTTCAATTAAGACTTGATGATGTTTCTCACAGAGAGGACATATTACGTTCATATATTTCTTTTTCGAAAGAATCCCTTTACTAACGATTTCGCTATTGGGGTCTATCAAGGGAATGCAGTGGTCTTTGGTTTCGAATTCCAACAGAAGACTTATCTTTCTCATTTGTTGTTGTTCCAAATTAAGCTCTAATTTTTGCATCGCCACTTCTTGTTTTTGGAGTTTAAGTTCTTCTTTTTGGAGTTTAACTTCTTCTTTTTGCATTTCAACTTCTTCTTGCTGCAAGGCGACTTCTTTCTTTTGTATCTGAAGAGCTTGCGTTTGCATCGCTTTTACTTGCTGGATCTCGTTTTTTAGACAGATAAGTACCTGTGCTAGCCCCATTTGATTCACTTCCTCGCCATATAAATCGAAAGATATTTCCTTCGATGTTATATTAGTATCAATGAGAAGTGGTTCGTGATTTTTAGTCTGTCCCATAAATTCAATATTGTTTTCATCAATCAATTTTGGTTTCAGATTGAGATTTTGTTCAAAAACCTGTTGCACTTCTTCGGATGATATATCAGCTATATCAAAAGTGACTGTTTTTGGTTCATTAGCCTTTAACTGGGTGATTTCCATATCCAATAGCTCAACGCGTTCAGTATATATACACCGATCAAGTGGGTAGGACTTCATCCGGGCAATACGTAACTCCCCTATTCTGTCGTAAAAATGAACAGTTGCGTGAATTTGATCGCCCGCCTTACAAAATTCGCCGCACTCAATGATAAACTTCGCAGTACCAAATCCTTGGGGTTTAATTGTCCCTAACCTCGCGATTTCAGTTTTTCCAGTCGCCACATTTAAGGAATCTGGAAGGATCATATGTACTGACACCTTATTAATAGCAGTATATGGGCTGATATTGTCTACTCGAACGAAAAATTGGAACCGATCTTTTAAAACATCAAGTTTCCGTGTAATTTTTACAAGATCTTCTTCCTTCTCTTTTAGTTTAATTTCAGGTTTAATTTCTGCAGAGGTGGGAGAATTAAGGGGGGCTTGCATGGGACTAGGTACTGTAGGTGCAGAGGTAGTTGGGACAATTTTTGTATATTGCTGGCATTGATAACAGTAATATCGGGAATATTCGGGTATAAAATTAGCGGGTAATTTACAGATATGGCAATAGGCCCCCTCCTTGGGTCGATTCCTGTATTGTATCAATAAATCATAAATACCCAGAGGGGCGGATCGGGTTACACGTCGTCCGTGGTTGGGGCAGGTGACACGGATTTCCATCAAACCGCCCTTATTAACTGGATTGAATGTTGTAGGTTGATCACATAATACACACTTAAAAAATAGCGGTGTAAGATGAGGTAGCCATCTGTTTAGATCCTTTAAAGGTAATTCCAAATGCTTCTTATGGTTTTTCAAACAATACGCGTCTATTTCTAATCGATGAAGAGCTTTTATAGCTATAATAACTATCTGTCCACCACAAACATCACATCTTAAAGCAGTTGACACAGATTCACTCCCTCATTCTTCTCTTCTTATGTTAAAATATTCAATTATAATCAATATAAAGATAACCGATACTCTATTCTTCAAGAAAAAGTGAGCTTTAAAAGAAAAAATCAACACAAGAGTTTGACTTTTTTACTTTAGAAGGTGATCCATTTGACAGAATTATTGAAAGACGAGGTCATAGAGAAGCTAAATAAAGCAATTTCAGACCGTGATAAGAAAATTAAGGAATTATTAGTTCAATTACAAATGGCTAATGATAAAGTATCGCCAGATACAGCTTCGGCGGACTTGTTATTATTACTTACAGATTATCAAGTCCAAGTCGCAAGGTTAGAAGAAGATCATAGAGAGTATTTAAAGGTGATTCAGCGCCTTAATTCAGAAAAGAAGAAGTTGGAAAATGTAACGGGGAAATTCGAATTAGATGAACTAGAAGAAAAGAATGAAAGGCTGGAAAATGAACGAGATGAGTTAAAAGGGGAAAATAAAACATTAAAAAGTAAAATTCCTGAGCTTCAAGAGAAGTTAGATAGCTTAATTCAGATTAGAGAAGAGAAAGCAGTCTTAGAAATAAAGGTAGAGAATTTAACAACCCAAATTTCCCGACTCAAACCATATGAATCCAAGTGTGTAGAATTGGAGAACGATAAAGAGAAACTCGTTCAAAAGGTAGAGACCCTTGAGGAGCATCTTGAAACACAGAAAGATGCGCAGAAGCAAGTCTATAACCTAACCAATAAAAATTTTGATTTGAAGACAGAGGTTCAAGCATTAAAGTCAAATTTAGAACGAAAAGAAAGAGAATTGAATGAATCACTTGAGCTTAATCAGTTTCAGGCGGAAAAAATTGAATTATTAGAAGCAAACCTTTCGTCTTCTCAAGCTTTCACACCTGATACCACTTTTTCGTCTAACTCAACCACAACTCAAGAACGCAAGCAGTTCGAGTTTGATAAAGACAAGTTCGTCAAAGTGTCAAAGAAATCCGAAGGCGTAAATCTTGAATTCAATGCATTAAGACGGAAATGGATTGTAACAATTGGTTCAAAGGTATCTCTTGTGGAAAAAAATAAGGCGCTTCGTCTAGTGCGAGCATTACCTACAGCAGGTATGAAGATGAAAAACGGCGAACTAGTTGGAAAGGGCTTCGATTTGACAATAATCGGTGAATAGTACACCCACCTCTCACTATTTTTTCCTCCATTAAATTTTTATTCTAAATGTTTCATAATTCTAATTACAGATTTTCTATAAATTAGAAAAATATGAAAAGGAGGAAATCAGATGTCAAAAGCTTCTATAGCGATAGTCGCTCTATCTATAACTGTGCTCGTTTTAGGAGTTGGACTGGTGATAGCACTATCACCCGAAGCTCCGACTCCAGTATGTTACACCGAAAAAGAAGATCAGACTCATCCCATAACACCTGGGTATTCCTATTGGGAACAATTCAACATATCATTTATTAAAGTAGGATTGGTGTCCGTCGACTTCTCTGCGAAGGCAGAATGTACAAGTGGGGTGAGTGATTACGTTAGTGTAGCTCTAATTATGGATGGGTCCCAAATATGGAATGTACAAGTGGATGATGGGATGGGGTTGACTCCAGTCAATTGCAGTCTACAGTTCCCCGCACTTGCTGCAGGTCTTCACTATGTTGCTTTACGTCTCTACGGTGATTCGGATGGTTATATACAGAACACGACTTTAAGCATCTGTTTAACTGCGTCCTAAGACCATAATTTTTCTCCTTTTTTTAAGTAAGGGCAAAACGTACAACCGGGATTCTCTCTCATTATTTTGGATTAGAATTTAATAGGAGAATTATAAAAATACTTAATAATTCAATTTACTAAGGCGATAAGATTGTTACAACAGATCGGAAAACCGGTTTATGAAACTTGGAATTATAAGATTACGAAGGAAAAAAGCGTCTATTATGGTTATGAAACAAAGGCGACAAAAAAACCGACCGACTCCTTTGCATATGTTCATAAAATCGAAGGGACCATGAAGCAAAGTATGGCAGAAGCCATGGATAAAGTGGAACTGAAAAAAATCGTTAAACCATCTGATAAAGTGATTGTTAAAGTCAATTTGTGTGGGGGATTTTACAAAATACGTGCGTCTCAAACCCCTTTGAAAGGCGTTGATGCATTAACAGATGTATTAATGGATATTGTACCAAATACTCAGATCTTTTTAGCAGAAGCCAATAATTGGGGGCATATTGTTGATGATCCTCTTTTGAAGCGAAGGGGTTATTACGAACTTTGTAAAAGGAAGGAAATAGAATTTTTAAGACTTTCATATCGTCCAACAATCCATTTCTATTTTCGGGGGTTTAATGTACCAGTTTTGCTTTCACAAGCATTGCTTTTAAATAGAGAGAAAAAAGTGATTATCAATTTTGCCCCAATTAAGCATCATTGGGAATGTGGAGTGACTTTGGCTGCAAAAAACTTGTATGGTGCAATTTCTGATGAGTCCAAAACAAAATTTCATGATTATGTCAGTCCTGAAGCGTTAGACATGGTAATTGCAGGATCTGCAAGAATACATAACCCCGAACTGAATGTACTGGGCGGGAAATGCGTCTGCGCTGGTCAAGGTCCCCACTTCTGCAAACCTTCGAAATTCGGGTACTTTATAATTGCCAATGATTTTATGGCAGCCGATAAAATAGGTGCTGAAATCTTGGGGTTTCCTTATAAAAAGGTCGCTTATGCCCAGGTTAATGAAAAACTAGAGATCTGGAACTCGGATGCACCACTTTTACCAGGGTCTGCCACAGTCCCAGAGGCGATTAAAAAGACGATTCAAGAACACGTGATTCCTCCAGAAGTAGTGGAGCGAAATAGAGTAGGGCTTAAGTTCATTTATAAAACGAATCCTGGGCTCCTGAGATCTCTGCGTCATTGGTGGCCGATTATACCAGTAGTGAACTGGATCTTTTACGGACGACGCGGGGATTGCGACACGTCTTGGAAGGAGGAATAGGGGAACGACGATGAAAATTGAGGGGATTATCCCTGCTATTGGAAGGAATTTAGAGAGGTAATTCCCTTATTAAATGTCCCTTTGGATTATTTGCCATCGTTAACTAAAGAGATTCTAGTTGCGATGGGACGGGAAATTATGCCACAAGTTAGAAGTCCTTTACATGTAATTAAGGAGAGATGGCGGAAAAAGATTAAAAATCTAAAATTGATTAAACCCCCGTAACTTCTTTTCTTGATAGCTGCCCTTTTCCCATTCATAAGATTTTGTCGCCATAAAAAATGCCCCCTATTCTTTAGAGAATTAAAGGTAAGGATTGCTCAAACCTTTTTATCTACTCCACTCTTGTTTTCTTTGGAGTTTTCAAGTCGTTGTCTAACACGCAAAAGCGTAAGATACGTAAAAGATCAGAAGCAAACCAAGTAGATAATTTCAGTAAGGAGATGAAGCCCCTAGTGACTTCTCACGTTAGCTATGATAGGAAAAAAATAACACCTAAGGTGGACATTGAATGTGTTGAGTGTGAAGTTATTGATGATACCGCATGTCCGGAATGCACCAGCAAAGATATAATAAAAGATCCCGCTCGGGGAGAGGTGATCTGTGGGAACTGTGGGCTAGTGCTCGAGGACCATATAATCGACCAAGGTCCGGAATGGCGGGCGTATGAAAGTAAGGATATTAATAAAAAAGCACGGACTGGCAGTCCCGGAAGTTTAATTATTCACGATAAAGGTCTTTCCACCATGATTGATTGGCATGACAAGGATATCTTTGGGAGGAAAATCAATCCGAAAAAGCGGGCCCAGATCTATCGGTTACGCCGTTGGCAGATTAGATCGAGGGTTCATTCCAGCCTAGCACGGAACTTATCGAAAGCGATGAGTGAGTTAGACCGGTTAGCCTCCCAAATCGAACTGCCGAAAGACATCAAGGAAAGAGCGGCGCTGATATATCGAAAAGCGATAAAAGGGGGACATATAAAAGGTAAGAAGATTGGGGCAACGGTCGCTGCATCTATCTATGCAGCATGCCGGCTACATAAAGTCCCGAGGACCTTGGAGGAAATAACGAAATACGCAAAGGTTTCGAGAAAGGAGCTGGCTCGGAATTATCGGTTTATTATCGAAAGTCTGAATTTGAGAGTCCCATTAATGGAGGCGTCGGATTTCGTATCGCGCTTTAGTCAGGAACTTGAATTGAGCACCCATGTACAGAAAGAAGCGCTTAAGATCCTAACCAAAGCCCAACAAAAACGATTAACCACAGGAAAAGATCCCAAAGGGCTAGCCGCTGCCGCTTTGTATATTGCGGGCGTATTAGAAGGCGAGCGCCGTACGCAACGTGACATCTCCAAGGTATCGCATGTTACAGAGGTCACCATTCGGAATCGGTATAAAGAAATTGTGAAGATTTTAAATCTACGTTTGGATGTATAAACGCGCTCTATCTTGAATATTTTAAAATGGAACGTGTTCTGTTAAAAAAGAGAAAGGGAAAGTAGTATTTCACTACTTGTATGGGTTCTCAGGTTTTGGCATTTTCTCTGGGGGAAGTAGTTTTCGTACTTTTAGGTAGTCCGCAAAGGTAAGGACTGAATATGTTTTTTGGGTGCAAACTTCCTGAAAGTACATTGATACAGGCCCTACTGTAACAGCATCTTCGTCATTATACTCATACAACATAAAACTTATTCTATTCGGTAGAGAAACTTCAGTTGTAACGAGTTTAATTTTGGCAAAACCCTCCATGACTTCTTTAGGTGCTTTTCCTGTAATAAGTTCGTCGTATCTTACATTTAATGCGCGAGCTTGCTCAGGGGTCCAAGTGGTTACGGTCATAAATCTAGGCATTCTCTCTCACCTCCTTTTGAATTAGTAATACATCCCGAGGGATGAAATAGTGTTTTTTTGAAGGAGAATTTAAGTTTTTAGTTTTCCCGGTTAATAGAATTTGAGAAGGAGTAGGAAGATTAAGGTATATTTAAATCAATAAGGATGTTTGTTATTTTTATTACTTCAACTAGTTTGAGAGGTTAGAGTAATGCACATTAATTTACCTGACAACGTAAATAGGGTTTTTAGCGTAAAAAATGTGAGTTATGCAGCGATGCTGCTGAACCTGGTATCGATTGTATTTGGTATCATCTATTTAGCGGGCGCTTCGGCTTATATTTTTGTAATTTCGGATATTTTTGGAATTATAATACTAGTTACAATATTTTGCAACCTGTTACTGACATATTTGAATACGAGTAGGCTGAATAAAACAACGAAGCTGGGGAATAAACTGAATCTCCTCTGTTATATCTATCTGATGTTCGTAATTGTGGCGATGTTTTTGATTATGCTGGGAAATTGGTTGTATACCGCGAATTATTCCAATCTGCTGATAGACAATCTAATGGCCTATGGATTTCTACTTCTGGGGTATTTTGGGGTCCTGGGTTTTGGCATGGTTATTGCATTTGTGGATATCAAAAACCTGGAAAACAAGGAATTATGGGATTTAACAGTGATAGGCGATTTTACCCAGTCGAATCTAATAAGGTTAATGAAAAAACTATTGAAAATTTTTATCGGATTTATCTGTCTTATATTCCTCCTTTTAGGTGTCTCGTTTATCTATGGCCTATCCTTTGGTGGAGTGGAGTTAGTAGCGGAGGTTTTGGCGAGTGTTTCAGCTGTATTTGGGGTGTTTTTTGCAATTATAGGGTTAAGTTCGTTAATAATTTTTCTAAGTATCTGGGATCGGAGAATGAGACCAAGGCTTCGTAAGGCTCTTGCGATTACGGGATTGGTAGCTATCGGGGCGCTGTTGTTACCTTTATTTGCAACGCCCTATGCCATATCCACAGCCGATCAAAATTTCGCAGCAGCTTTTGGGGCTAA
This sequence comes from Candidatus Helarchaeota archaeon, assembly GCA_016840125.1. Next base: position 14,208 of record JAEOSY010000467.1, read on the forward strand.
TTGGCGAGATGGAATCCCTGCCGATGTGGAAAATAATTACTTCATGACCACCCCCTTTTCACTGCCGGGATATTTCCTAAATATCCCCCCAGAAGATTGCAAAATTGACAAAGATATTGAATACTACAATGGGGAGAATGTTTCCTTGTGTTTTGATGTCTATTCCCTTGAGGGGGGCGGCACAGGCTTACCAGGTAATAATTCAATCTTGATTCGGATTCATGGCGGTGGCTGGCATTGGGGTGATAAGGGGCAGATGATGCAGGTTAATAAGTATTTTGCAGCACAAGGTTACGTCGTCTACGACATTCAATATGGATTGAAGCGCGCACTCCAAAACGGGATAATGCAACTGGTTGATAATTTTATCCCAACACCAGAGGATGTCGTAGGTGATTTCAATGTGACAGATCAGGTACGACATATCGGGATCTTTTGTAAATACATCGCGAATGATTCAAACCCTTCTAGTGCCGATGATTATGGTGCGAACTTGGATTCAGTGTTGGTCTCCGGCAACTCCGCAGGGGGGCATCTCACTACGGCTGTCGCCTTAGGAATTGCGAGCGGGAATTATACCACGTATTTCGGAACCAATTTAACGATTAGAGGGTTCGTCCCCATTTATCCAGGACCGCCCCAATGGGCAGAGATCGACGGATTGCCAGAGCTCATGGATCCAGAAGACTATCTCATCAATGCGACCAGTCCCCCTTGCTGCATCCTGCAAGGCTCTAACGACTACCTCTGTGTGGAAGAAACCAAGAATATCAAAAATAACTATGAGGCGGTGTCGAACGACAACTGCGCGATCGTTTGGCTTCCCCTTGGAGGGCATGCGTGCGACCTCTACTTTCCAAGCTATTATAACGAAGTGATGCTCTATTACATGGAGCGCTTCATGTATCTCTGTGTGAATAACTTAATTTAGTGATTTTTATGATAGTTCAAGGAAAGTTAGAGCGACATAACCTCAAGCTGCAAGGGATAGCAAATCTGGTACAAGAAACCGCGAAGACGGCTAAAGAGGGCGAGTACTTCTCACTCAAAAAAGCATCTGTTGCCCACACCGTCCCGCACAGTCAAATAAACAAACGACGAGATAGGAAAATTAACATCAAGGACCTCACGGAAATATTAGAAATTGATCCGGAGAAAAACATTTGCATCGCTGAATCGGGGGTACCCTTTTCTAAATTAGTGAAAGCAACTTTAAAACACAACCTCGTCCCTATGTGCGTTTCCGAATTGATGGGCATTACGATTGGGGGCGCCGTGGCAGGATGTTCTGTTGAATCCATGTCCTTTAAATACGGGGGATTCTACGATAGCTGTTTAGAATTTGAAGTAGTGACGGGTCAAGGCGAGATAATACGGTGTTCTCTGGATGAAAATAAAGATATTTTCGAGATGGTTCATGGTTCTTTTGGGACACTTGGGATTCTGACGCTACTTAAATTTAAGCTCATTCCGGCTAAGCCCTACGTACGCGTTGATTATATCAAGTACGATAACTTCAAAGAGTATATGGATGCAATCAGAGCGCATTATGAAAAACAAGACATTGAGATGATGGATGGGTTAGTCCATGCGCCCGATAACTGCCTCCTCTGCATTGGGACGTTTGTAGATAAAGCGCCCTACACGAATAAATACCTATATAAAATCTATTATAAGAGCACGAAGAAGCGAAAAATGGATTACCTAAGGACTCCAGATTATTTCTTTCGATATGATTCAGATTGTCACTGGTCTACAAGGAATTTTGGCATGGAAAATCCAATCATGAGATTCCTATTTGGACCTCTGGCACTCGGTTCAACAAAAGTCATCAAATGGGCAAATCGTTGGCCGTTTAAACCCAAGCCTAGTGCGGCTCCTGATGTGATTGTCGATGTCTTCATTCCTTTCCAAAATATGCAGAAATTCTGGGAGTGGTATTTGGAAGTTTTTAATTACTATCCCTTATGGATTGTCCCCTATAAGATAGAGAAGATGTATCCCTGGGTTGAACCGGAGCTCGTAAAGGATATTACAGACCCGCTGTTTATTGATTGTGCAATTTACGGCTTCCAACAAAAAAAGAGGCGAAGAAACTACTATAAAGAATTAGAGGACAAAGTCGCTGAATTGGGGGGCATAAAAACATTAATTACCCACAATTATTACGGAGAGGAGGAGTTCTGGAAGTCGTATAACAAACAAACATATGATCACGTAAAGCAGATTACGGATCCGAAGAATCTCTTCCGGAATCTGTACTACAAGATGAACTATAAAAAAACCGCTTAGCACTACATATTTTTTCATTAATACCTAATTTTTTAATTTTGGTAATTAAGGGGGGATTCAAAGAGTTACCAGATTACGCACTTTTCAGATCACACACATACCAGGGCATTCTTTTGTATTTTTAGAAGCCTTAGGAACAGTTCTGAGAAGCTTTCATCTTCACGTTTGATTTTAAGGAGTTTGTTATAGACGTCCTCTGTGATACTAATATTTTTTGAAGTCATGTGTGTATATGTATACATACACATATTTAATAATGACTTTGATAATAATCTATGGTTGAACATATGGATAGAAGAATGAATTAAGTGATTTCATTCAGCGCTAATGCAATTTCTAGTTCTTTCTCTGGACCTTTTAGAAAGGTGTGATATGACTCGAGAAATTTTCTTCCTAGAAGGATTTCTTTACACTTTTCATGGGAATCTACTGTAATTGTTGAAATCAAATCAAGACCCTTTATTTTAATACTTCCACTTGCTGATAATAGCTCCAAATGTTCCCCTGCAGCAGTTTCAGCGATACTTACTACATCAATACTAAATTCAAATGCCTTAAGTTTAAGTTTATCATATATATCTTTGGGGATTAGAATCTCCCCATCAAAACCCGTATCAATTAAAGCCGTTAGTTCAATAGAGTTTGCCTCTAGGGGATCTGAGAGGATAATTGTTAAATAAGGAGCTGGTATCTCTGAATACACTGGAATTTGATACTTAGAGGATAATTTCATTTGATCTTTCTCCCAAACCCAAGGGTAACTCTTCTTTGTTTTTTAGTGATGGGTGCTACTATATTACAATTCTGCACTAAATTATTAGTTTTTATTGCCATTATTGCTTCGGATCGGCTCTTAAAAATCCCCACCAATTCCCCTTTGGAGATAACAACCCAATCTCCTTCATGATCTTCGATAAGCTGTGGAATAAGACGCCTATAAACCGCATTATTTATCATTCGCTCCGTATCATCTTCATCAGTTGCCTTCTCCATCTCTATCCAATATTTCATTGCCTTACAAAGAGCTTCACTAAGGCGGAGACCTCTCATCGCTGCTGCGGCTTTAAATTGCGCATAAAGTTCTTTATCAACATCTTTTATCAAAACAGACATATTCATATCCTCAAGTTATATTTTCTAAACTAAGTTTAAAAAGTTTATTTTTTCTCCTTGGATACTTTGTGAGAAGAAAAGGAACGATTCATCGAGTAACAACTAATTAAGCCGTTCGCTTTATGACCTGCCACCTAATAAGAAGAACTATAAAAAAACTACTTAGCTTTTCATGTATCTCTGTGTGAATGGCTTGATTTAGGGACTTCAAATAACCCATTTCCCAATTTCCCTTTCAAAATCTTTAAAGGTAATTCAACAATATACCTAGTCTTAAATAAATCGGGAGCTAATAAATCGGCAAGTAAAGATAAAATACAGTGCATAAATTGCTAGTTTTGTTTGAATGATTCTTTTTTACATTATGAAATAAGTTTTGTTTCTAATCCATTTAAACACAAGTTTAATGTGTTCAATAATTCACGACCAATTATAACATAATCTGAAAGGTAGTTGAGGTCTGTTGGTACATAAACCAGAATTTCGCCCAGGGACTTGATAGTTTTTCGAGTATTATCTATAATCTGTGCTTTGACTTTAAATAATTCGCACGTGAATTCTTCAGCTCCAAAACCACCGATTATTTTTTCATCTTCCTTGGGAACATCCTCTAAAAAGAGTGTAAGTGTGTCATTGGCGAAGAGCGAACCATCAAATCCAGTATCAATTATTGCAGGACCAGAAATTTTTTTTCCTTTAATTTTCTCGAGAGCCAGAGGCAGTATAGGAAAGTCGGGAATTTTTGATCCTGAGCGATCATATCCGTCTGATTGGTATTTATAGCTCCTTTTTGAATTTTCACTCAATTTCCATCCACGGCTCCAATTTACTGTTTAATTTCCTAGTAAACCTAAAAGAAGGAGCTTTCATTGCCTTCTTTTTGGATTTTAGTTGGGAAATGATCGTGGGACCTAGATCACCATTCTCTCTTTTTAGAAGAGAAGGAAAATGAGTTAGGATATATTCTTGCAATGATTCGGATATAACCGCAGAACGTGATCGCTTTGTCTTATCGTTCTGTAATATTTTCTCTAGTAATTGAATCATTTCCTCATCCAAACTTACTGAAATATTAGTCAATGAATCACACCTTAATAACACTAGTAACAAATAATAGATATATTACAAATTATTTATAATTTATTAGATTTTAAAAATATCCTTCAGAAAGATGTCTATTTTGAATAATCAAATGAAAAAAATGTGTAAAAGTAGTATGTTCTACTTGTAAGGACTCTCATTTTTTTTCGGGGCTTTTTTGGGTTTCTTTTTCACTTTTTTTTTAACCATTCCAGGACCGGTCTGCAGCTTACGTTTAGTCTTTGGCATTGCTAAAAAGGCTACCTCTTACCTTGCTTAAATTTAGATCTTCCCTTTTTCAACCACCTTTGTTCTTTTCAGTTCTATAAAATTTGCTTTCTTCATAAATTTTCTGGCTAAGAAAATTTTAGAAGGAATTAGTACTTCAAAATGAACTATAAAAAAAACAACTTGGCTAGATATTTATCCTCACCACGATTTCAACTAATTATGCAGTTCACTAACGATGAGCAAAAAGTTCTGGATTACGCGAAGCAGGATTTAAAGCAAAAGATTTGGAAGTTTAAATCTGATAATACCTATAATCCTGGTTGTTTTGTCATGTCTACTAGTGGTAAGATTTATCATGGTATTGCTTTTGATGACATTAATGATTGGCTTCAACCAGTTCATGCTGAAGTAGTGGCTCTAGCAACAATGTTCACCGAAGAAGGTCCGGATACAAAAATCAAAGTCTTGTTGATAATGAGCGGAGCAGATGATGGTCCTAATCATCCCTGTGGTTCTTGTAGAGCTTACATCAAAGTCTTTGCTGATCCACAACTCAGTATAATCGGGAGTAATCTATCAATGACTGAATTCCAGAAGTGGACGATAGAACAACTACTACCAGACCCCGAAACGATAGGAAAGATTCATCGAGTAACAACTCATTAAGATATCTATAATTTGAATAAGTAATTAAAATTCAGTTCCTTAGCATAAGAGTAGTAGGATAATCTTAAATTAGATCTGGAATCTATTATTTTTGTTCGACTTTCAGAGGTTATTATGATGCGCCGGCGAGATACCATCACGACATTATGCTTAATTTCAATTTTAATTTTAAGTGTGCTTTTTCCATATATCTCATCACTTCTCCCCAAAACCGAACCAGAACAGGGAGTCCAGAGGGTAATTCTCATCTCCATTGACTCCTGCAATCCGGAATATGTTAGTCCAGAGTACATGCCCCATCTCTATGGTAGGATCATGGAACATGGAGTGAAATATAAACTGGGAAGGACTGTTTTAAACTCGGAGACCCAATCTGGGCATGTTAGCATGTTAACGGGATCATTTCCCAGCCATTCAGGGATTCCAGGGAATGGAATGTATTTCCCCGTTGCGTGGGATGACCCGAGCACACCTGAAAATCCAGATTATCCCGCTGGAACCAGTATTGGGACGTTCACGGATCCGCGGCTGATTATGACCGAAACCATCTATCAGCAGTTTGCCGGCAATACGTCCATAACAACGGCGTTCATTGCAGGGAAGAATCGCTTACCAGGCTTTGTGGATGTAGGGGCGAACCTAAGTTTTGGCATCACTCTCGATGAGACGATTATCATCCCACCAGGGTATGAATCAAAGGTGGGGGTTCCTGCTGCAGGTATTGCCGGGGATCTCATGGACGGCTGGTCGATGACCTGCTTAACGCAACTGATGATAAATGATCCAGATACAAATTTCACATTTATCAATTTGGCGTTCTTAGATGATCTACAACACATGGTGGGGGGCTATAATGAACGGGTCTATGAATTCCTTCGCGAGTTAGATAATCGACTGCTTGATCTGTTTAATGTGATGGAGAGCAGGGGTATTTATGATAGTACGTTATTCGTGATTACCGCAGATCATGGCTCCGAGACAGTTGAGTTTGTGGTTAGTCTGCAAGAAATCCTTGATAATTCGGTGAGTC
>JAEOSY010000044.1 GCA_016840125.1 Candidatus Helarchaeota archaeon
ACTCTGATAAACGAGGACGTGGATTTGAATATTAATACCGTTTTTTACGAGGATTGCATCGAAGGCATGCGCAACCGGCTCGACGAAAATCAGGTCGACCTCATTATAGCTGACCCCCCCTTTGGTATTGATTTCCACAAGATGGGGAACCAATATAACCGGAAGGCCGATTTCGTAGTAAAAGGATATACCGAAATTTCGGCCGAGAATTACTATGAGTTCTCCTATAATTGGATCAAAGAAGCGGCCCGCGTCCTAAAAGAGACTGGGAGCTGTTATGTTATCTCGGGTTGGTCCAATTTAAAAGAGGTGCTGAATGCTATTGATAATGTGAAGCTCCATGTTATCAATCATATCATCTGGAAATATCAATTCGGCGTCTTTACGAAGCGAAGATATGTAACTAGTCATTATCACATCCTATTCACCGTGAAACATCCGAAAAAGTATTACTTCAATAAAATTGACCACTATCCTGAAGATGTCTGGGTTATCAATCGTCCTTATCGCCGCGGAAAAGAAAAGAACTCAACTAAACTCCCAGAAGCCCTTGTTGAAAGACTAATTTTATACTCTAGCGAAGAAGGGAACCTGATTTTAGATCCTTTTTTGGGGAACGGAACGTCTGTTGCTTGTAGTATAAAAAATAATCGCAATTATATAGGTTTTGAGCTCAATCCAGCTTGCCAGAAGGTGATCAATCAAGAAATCGAGGTGGCAAAACAAACACGTAAAACCCAAAAAACAAAAGAACTGGACCTCAAGGCTCAAAAATCACTTTCTCAGTTCATGAAATCATAAAATATTGATTTTTTATCGGTTAACCAAAAAAATGCATACTTTTTGGGCTAGTAAACTTATCTTAAGAAAGAAAAAAACAAGTTAAAAAAAAAAAGAAAGGAATATAAGCAGTTTAAACTGCTAATTTAATATCTGCTTTGGTGATTGTCTTGCGTTTAGCATGTTTTGCTAAAGCGAGTGCTTTTTTGGTGATTTCAATGGCTGTATCGTTGAGCCACTCTTGAAGAGATAGAACTGCATTTAACGCAACAATAGTTGCATTGCCTTCATTTTTCATCAATCTTCGCAAAGCAGTTTTTGTGATAACTCTATTGCCTTTTGCCATATTTCTCCCTCAAATATTGATTTTTATTTCGCAATATTTGGGTAGATTCATATCAAATCTACTAGTTTATTCTACAAAAACATGAATATATAAAGCTGTTGGTTTTTTGTCCATTGATCTGGGATGTATTTCGGATCTATGATAAAATTTTGATAGTGATCTTACCACTCGAAATTTTAAGCGATGACTTTCCGATCTCATGCCATATCCATATGTCACTTTTTGAAATTTTTCATGAGCTTCTCACACTTTTCGATTCAAGAGATTCGATTTTATCGGTGGGATACACCGCCTCTCAATGAAATGCGAAGATTTTGAAGCATTAACATTATGTTACTCGCGTTGAAATATAAATTAGTAATATAAAAATATATATTTCATAGTTTTTGGTGGTGAACTATGCAATAAAGCTGGTTTCGAAATATGAAATTGTGGTACTCAAAACAAGGAAAAAAAAGAGAGGATAAAAAGCAGCTTACACTGCTAATTTAATATCTGCTTTGGTGATTGTCTTCCGTTTGGCGTGTTTGGCCAAAGCAAGAGCTTTCTTGGTGATTTCGATGGCAGTATCATTAAGATGCTCCTGAAGTGATAGGACTGCATTTAACGCAACAATAGTCGCACGGCCTTCATTTTTCATCAATCTTCGCAAAGCAGTTTTTGTGATAACTTTATTGCTTTTTGCCATATTTCTCCCTCATACTATATCAGGTAGATTTGTAGTCTATACTACTGATATATTCTACCCATGGGTGGGTATATAAAGCTAATGGTTTTTTGTCTAAATATTTGGAGTCAATTTCTCTTCTAGGTATGTAATTTGGATCGTCATCTCACTTTATCGAATTTATGACCATGAGATCTGAATCTCTTCCGTGCACTTTCCGTATACCTAATTTCATAATTTTTTTATGATCACATATTTTTCGATCATTAAGAAATTCAACTGACTTTCCTCTTTGACTCCCACTCGACAAAAAAAATAAATGATCACGTGAATTTCTATTAAGTCTGAAAAACCCTCTCAAATTCCATATCTTTGGATAAATAATTGTGTGTGTGATGGAGTGGAGCTTTTGGAGCGTCTCGATGAAGGTACCATTCGAAATATACCTTATGAAGAATATCGGAAAAGTCTGCACTGTTCAAAAAATTATTATAACACTTTACGGCGATTTAAGCATAAAAATATCCCTCAATTACCATTACATGATGCAATCAACTTTCTTTTAACTTCTGAGAAAATTCCTGCTCAAGAGCGGCAAGAGATTAAACGAATTACTGTTTATCGGGATGATAAAATCATTGCTTTACATTGTACATGGGCCTCAACAATTTTTGAAATGCGGGATCAAATTTACCACGAAATTGGATGGTATCCCTACGTAACAGGCTTGCTACTTGAAGAAAGTCCGTACTCCAAGAAAAATAATGAATGGCTTGGAGACCGGAATTTCAATATGTATGAATTTCCAAATTTCCCAATCAATAATATAAAACTCCAAAATGTAGCAAAGAATGACGGAATCGCTTTTATGCTACATCTAGAAGATTTCAAAATTCTTCTTGATTGCTGTTTTAACCTCTATTATCCGAATAATTTCGAATTGGATGATGTTCCAGACCTTATTTTCATCAGCCACGCTCATAATGATCATTTTGGGTCTCTTGAAGAGTACCTGGCTCGGTATGATGGAATTCCATTAATTATGTCATACACTACTCTCGATTTAATTACCTATTACAAGAGAAAATCTTCATCACTTATTGAATATTTAAAAAAAAACGCCTATCCACTACTCTTCGACGATATCTATTCTTTGAATGATGCACTCTCCTTACAAAGTTTAAAAGCTGGACACTATCCCGGAGCTGCGATGCTTTCGATCTCGACTCCTCAGTATAAAATATTATATACAGGTGATACATTTCTTCATGATCTTCAACCATTAAAGGGGAGTGGGAGTGGGATCCATAATTTAAATGGTCCATTAAACACAATTATCCTCGATGGTCAATTTTCTAATCGTTATATTTCATCCCAAAAACTTTTACTGGACCGAGCATGCGCTAAGGCGGCTATAGCACTCCAAAGCGGGGGTCCTGTCGTGGTTTTTGGTGATCCAGGTAGCTGGCTCTTGATTCTATATCTCAAATTTTTCTATTACTTCTCCCAAATTCACAAAAAGTATCGCATCTATCTTGATTCTCATACGATCGAAATTATGAAAATGCTCCGTTATCGCCAAGAGGATATAACTCCTTTCCTTGCGCAACGGATCCTTCATTTTCATGACCCTTTCGCTTCCATTATGAGGCAAGATCTTGCAACCCTCGACTTCAAAACTCATTCAATCGATGATCCTCCCATTATCCTTTTTAATGCCCGTAACTATACTGATCCTCCTCCTTCATACTTGACCAATGTTTTCGATAACCCTAATGCGCTTGTCATAATCAGTTTTCCTATTCGCTCTGAACCTTTACGGGCTTTGTGGGATAATCTTACCTATAACTATGCTTCTCCTAAACCGCTCCAATGTACCCTTTTCGATCACAGTGGTAATCCCCGCGACCCTCGGTTTAGTTCGCATATAGATCGGTCACAGATCCTTGAAATCTTTCGTCATCTGACACCAGCTCAAGTAATACTTTTTCATAACTCCCATGAATATTTGACTAGTTTCAATGATTATTTCTATGAGCGACTTAGCTGGCTTTATCCTGATACAAATATTCATATCCTTGAAAATAATGGCCCTCTTTTGCTCTACGACGCTTCTCTAGAACAATCCCCCTCTATCGAAACCGAATATTACTTCTTTCCCCTCATCAAGACGCTTGAATTAGCTCAAAAAGAAGGGCATAATTCGGTTGGACTTTCTATTCTAGCTCCTATGCTAACTTCTAAGTTCCCCTATTGGAAGGAACAGACTGGGGTGTCGAAGGTTTCTGATTATATATCTGAAGCATCTTCTGCGGAAATTATCGAAGTCAATCGAAGTAAATCTGAGATCCTAGTTAAATTAAAAAGTTAATAATTAAAAAGTTTGAATTTCTCTAATGCCTCTATTTTTGGAAAACATTCTTTACAAAATCTCGGATGAGTTTCTTAATTGATCTTGGACTCTTAATCCTATTATCTAAATCATCAATCTCAAACATGAGAGTGGGGATTCCTGTTTGCTCGTGAATTAATTGTTTGAGGAGATTTGCAATCCCCCATGCCTGTTTACATGAAACATGCCCACCCCAAATACAGAAATCTACTTGATAGTCCTTTATCGTGCGAATAATATCATCTAAATAGAATTCGAGGGGACCTCTCAGTTGTCTCCCCATTGGCGCATTTAATATATTCTTTGCTACATCGGTAAGAAGTAAATCTTCATTTGAAAGGTTGACTGGTTGGCCGATCTGGCTGCCTATCATATTCATAACGGTTGAGATTTGAAATTTCTCCTCCATCCATGAAAAAAACATAGGGTCGAAATAAACCGGCATACATGTCCAAAAGCATCGAAATTTTTCTTCTTTACCGCTGTACCTCTCTGAAATAGCGGATATTTTGTTCTTGAAATTGTGGACTGCTTTATCGCGGACCATCCGTGTGTAATCTATTGGAGTCCCAGGGAGACCTGCGTAGGTCAGCAATGTGGAGTAAAGTGTATATGAAATATCAGAATTTAAAGGGCAGGGTTTAGCCCTAAGGAGTTCTAGAACTTCTAAGACGTAATTTCTCGCTTGGTTTGAGAGGTCAAAGGTTTCTTTTAATCTTTCAAATGGAATGGTCACATTTGCGTTCTTCTCGATAAAAATTTTCATCTTTTTTAATTGGGAACCATAATAGGAGAGTGTTTTACTATCATAAAATGCATCTTTTTCGTTATAATGCCAGTAAGGAACATCAAATGAAAAAGTAGGAACGTTATAATAGTTTTTTATTATTTGCCACTCAATGGTTGTACTATCACAAGGAAAATTTGCATATATGATCATATCTGGGCTTGGAGTTTCATCTAGAAGCATAGCCCCTATCCAAATTTTGATATTATTACATAGCTCACTTGTGAGACCACTTTGCTCAGCAAAATCAATGTAAGTAAAATGAGCTTGGGAACCAGCTCCAGCTAAGGGATTTGTTATCATTTCCTGAACTAATGGGAAGACCCCTGCAGCATAGGAAAATTCGACTGGAATCCCGGCATTTGTCATTATAATGGAGGTGTTTTTTGCCCTTGCAGTATAGAACGATTCATAATAGTCTAGAGTCATGCCCAAAAAAACAGATTCAAGCAAATAATTTTCATTAGACTTGGCGATGTCATCTCCAAACTGTTTTAAGTTAGAATAGCGCTCAACTAACGTATCTAATATTCCAGATTTTCCCTTAGCATTTTTTTTATTCATAGAATTCCCAAATTTCATATAATTTTATGGATGACTTTACCAGGTGGTAATATACCATCGGAGATGGTGAAAACACCCACAGGTTTTGTTTTTGGTTTCAAAAGATATAATAAATCTCTTTGGGATTTTTTGAATTCGACTGATGCAGTTCCCATTTCGATGATTTTCGGATTAAATTCTAAATCCGTTGCGACAAACTCTGATAATTCAATTGCATTACATTCAGGGTTAATAAAATGCTTTAAAGTAATCGCCTTAATGACTGTTCCGCTGGGAAGTTCATCAATAGTCTTCTGAGGTTCAACTTCAAGTTTCATTATTTCAATATTATGTCGTTTTACGATCCCAATCTTTCTTGTTTCATCATCCAATAAGCTTATTTCTGCTATTTTTTTGGGAAACCCGTAAATCTCGCGACCAGCAGCCATCGCTGCATCGTTATCAACAAATATACTATTACAATACCAACCTTTCACCCGTGTTTCATCAGTCTTTAATTTTACTTCAATGAGAGTTGCCGCTTCGTTGTATGAGCCCCAAGAAGTAAGAGCGTCAGGGGACGAGCTGAGTACTGATTTCTCATAAGAAGCAATGAAACAGATTATCATTGGATAATTTGTTATTTTCAACGGGGAAGGAACTAGATTCTTAACCGATTCTGCGGCGACGCTAAAAGAGACCATTAAGAACTTTGCATTTGGGTATAAAAATTTCTCATTGTGCTTAAAGTTGTATAGTGGTGCAGAAATAGGCATAGAATTAAATCTTTTCATAATTAATACACTTTTTCACTTTTTATTGAACAAACCCTTCAATGCCAACTAAGGAAATTACATATCTGACTCCGAAAAAAAGCAGGGCAACTAGTAGGAAAAATATTGCGATTAAAAGAAAATAGCTGATTAATGACACCAAAGACCCCTTTGTCCGAGACATTGAACCATCAGTCTTTTTGAAAGCACCATAACCAAATAACCGTACACAAATTAGCAAAGAAGGTATACTCACCATTATGATAATGAATAGATTTATAATGAATTCTCTTAAAACCATCGAGATTTCATTGTAAATAAAAATGGTGGAGCCAGAACCTACAAAAATATTATGTATAATATCTTTAAAACTACTGGAAGTTGTAAAATATAATAATAAAAATGAAAAGAATAGAATTGGGATGAACCAACCTATACTCACTGTTGAAATTGCATCGATTTTTTTCGTATCAAACTTGATTCGTTGGCTCTCGAGTGCAATTTTTATTTGTGTTCGATTTAATCTGAAATATACGGATATTGCTAAGTAACTGCAGAAAAATGTCAGCGGAGGGCCCGCATATAAGACAAAATATTTGGCAATTGTTAAGACATCAATTAGGGGTTGGGATGTATCCTCATAATATAGCATGTGATAATCAACCATTGAGAGAATATCTAAAATCAATATCAAAAAGAAAATGACCATTAAACCCGCAAATATCAGGTAGATAGTCCGATTGAGAAATTTAGCGCTTTTATTTTGGGGATCTTCAGAAACAAGATGATCTTGTAGTTGATAGGGGTGAATAAATAACATTTTTAATAGACTAACCTTTGATATAGCACTTTCGCCATCTTCTGTCTTGGATTCAAGAGAAACACTGGTTTTCATATATCTTGAATGATATAGAAACATTAGGCTTGCTAATCCTACGAGGTATATATTTAAAATGAGAAGTAAATACATTTCAGGAGCGTTATTAAAAACACCTAAGTCAGTGTAAAGTTCTCCAGCTTCCCCAATGACCATGCTGAAGTAGGGAGACGATATACTCTGAGATAGTCCACCGGCAGTCTCCCGGAGTTGATCTGAATTCTCGATGAGGATTGTGTTGGATGCTTCGGATCCGATTGTCCAATCATGATATCGCTCCCCCCATCCTGGATACCCGGGATTATGAACGATCAGTGCCCCATATGCCCACAGTTCGAAGGAATTTTCATCAAAGTGTACGTGACTTTGTTTATAATCTTTACAACTGAATGAGAGAAATAATCCATTAGGACGATCTACGGACCTTAAAAAGGCCATCCCAGAATCTTCCCAGATTTCTTTGCGTGTTTGACATGGTGATGCCTCAAGTGTCTCATTTACGTTATAACCCATCAACCGGCTGAATCCAGGCCCTCCACCATTCAAGTAGGTGTAATAGGATGTACTTACAACCTGATACTGGCTATTATTCTGCCGTTTTTCCCAGATATATTGATAATTTTGGGCTTTTTCGGGGTAGGTATCATTGATATTCGCTGCAGCAATTAATAATACCTCTTGCAGTCTTGAGGAGAAGGTACAATCTTCATATAGGGAGGGCATTCCTAAGGGACCTAATGTTTCAGACATGAAATCGAAGGTGGCGAGTATCTGGGAATCATTAAATAGGTTATATCCACCTAAATTTTTTAAACCTATAGCAAAGTTCATAAATTCATCCATAGCGAATGCATTATAACTGTAACCCTCATATGATCCTCCATCAGCTGGATTGAGTGTGTAATAATAGATTAAAATGGTTTCGAGTGCCTTGTCAATCATGGATTTTTTTTTCAAAGCCAATCCCGCTACCCCTAAAGCTCCCGCGTCTACAACTCGATGGTTGTTTTCGGGGTATAAATCCATCTCCAGTAAGGGGGCAGCATGATCATAGAGAAGATTAGCTATCTCATCACGATCTGAACCGGTAAGATTTTCATAAACCATATCAAATGCAAGGGCGTACGCTTGAACGGAATATGACCGTCTCAAATCTTGAGAATAATGGGTAACAGAACCCATGGCTTTTAAAAATTCAATTAATCGGGTTAAATAACTGTTACCCCCATCTATAATATATTTCAACGCGAGTTTATAAACTAAATTGTACCTTACTTCAGCATCATAATCAGTCGCATTGTTTATGCTATCTACGCCAGAGATTGTAGATGAATACCAGGCACTCCAATCTTTCGACAGGTCATGAAACTTCGTTCTCAGATTTGGTAAATTGTCTTGAGAATATAATATATAAGAGTGATTTAAATTTTGGATTAAACTTATGTTAAAATCCCACTCGCTTATCGGAGGCATTATTCTTACCGGAGTAGGATCTCGTAAGGGATTATATTCAGAACTGTAAGTTTCATTGCTAGCACTTATCACAAAAGAGGCGGATCCAGTTACTGAAAAGGAGACGGTTGTACTAGTGCTGGAAAAAGTGCTATTTATACCATCTAATTCAACCATTTCAACAGGGAAGGGTGAATACAATGTAACTGTAGTCGATATTCCAGATTGAGTCTTTAGCGCTCCCGAAATTTGTGAATCATTGGAGTATGTTGTTAAAACATTGAGAAGTGGTGTTGAACTAGAGAGATAAGAGGTATTCTCAAATTCGAGCATTTGTGCATTCTGCAAAAAATAATAATCCAGGAGACTGGAATTGGTAAAGTTTTGTCTTAAAAAGAAAGATTGGCCTGTAAAGTTGATGTCCGGGGTTGAGAAACTCATCTCAACACTTTTTTCATTGTAATAGAGATAATCGGTAGTTCCAATCTTTCTTAAGCCTGAAGTTTCGATAATAATATTCGGAAAATTTTGGCTTGAATCTGAATCATTTTTTGGATATAAAACCGTCGCCATTAGTGGAGTTTCGGATCCGGAATAATTCGCCTTAATGTAAGAGGTTTGTAAGTCATCGTAAGGGTAAGATCCGCTGTAATGTGTTGGTAAGAAATACCCCGTGTCTTCCGTAATCCCACTAATTTCCTCCAAAAAGGAAACCTGTAAAGAAATATTATCGTTGGAGATATATGACGGAACAGTATAGGTGAAAGATTGTAAATCTCCCGAAAGGTTTAATGCACCCCGACTATGGAGAAGCCATGTGATATCATACCCTTGGGCTTCAGGGGTCAATTCATCGATTATAATAAAGTAACCAGAAGTTTGATTATCCGGTTTAATGAAGAGTATTTGGCGGTTAAATCCCCCATAAGAAGGAAACACTTGAAATGAAGTAATTAACATAAATATATTTATAATGAATAGAGTACAGACAAAAATTCCGAAGAATTTGGTTCGTTTTGACATTTTTAATCTGATCTGCGTCCGAATTTTAAATCTAATTTCCTTTTATCAATCTTCTATAAATACCTTATTCCAGATTGGAATTAGGTCAAATCTACAAAGAAAGACTGTTATGATGAGAGTAGATTAAGGATTGGGGAATTCTTATTGTCCTTTACTATTTTTCGGACAAAATACGTTTCAGTTTCGATAATACCTTTGAGACCATGAATTTGATCAATAATAGCATCTGCTTCATCATTATCTCTAACTATAATTTCAACTATACCAGCATATTTCCCGTAAAGTCTGCAGAGAGAGGTTACTTGAGGAATTTCAAGAATGATTTTTTCGTTTTCTTTGCGGGTTTTAGCGTTTGGGTCTTCGCGAAATAGAATATATGCATTCACACTAAAATTTTCGAATATTTGAGTATTAAAGTCGATAGTATATGATTTTATTATATTTTGTTCTGTAAGATTCTTTATTCTCTGTGAAACAGTTTGTCTTGTGGCATCTACTTTTTCAGCTATCTCTGTTAGATTCTGACTGCTGTCTGTAATTAAATTTAATAAAATTTTTTTATCCGTTGGCTTTAAATCCTCTGCCTTCATCTAAACCACATCTCTCCATATTGTATGATCTCTAGATAATTATTTTGACACAACGTTATAAGTATTTTGACATAGCGTTATGAGTGGCTTAACAGAGTGTCAATGTTTTAGTATATATATTTAACCAACTGCGAAATCTTTATAAATTAAATTCAACATCATTTCTTAAAGCTTTCCGATAAATTAACGGCAGTTTTTTGTCGAAAAATGTTAATTTCGCTCGTTGAAGTTAGTATTCTTTCAAAAGAGAAATATAAACATAGTAGAAATGAAAAAACGTGCCGAAAATTTTCCATTAAAGTGATTTAAAGGATTGTCAGAGAAATGAGCTTAGATGAATTGAATAATAAAGTTCAAGGTAATTCTATGGACGTTATAGATGAAAAGGATCTCCAAAAAATTAAAGATTTGAGCAATGAGCATATAATGAACCTCTTGAATGAATATATTGAATTATTACAACCAAGTAAAGTCTATGTTATCACAGATGAAGAAGAGGACATTCAATTTGTTAGACAGCATGCTATTGACATTGGAGAAGAAGCAAAATTGAAGATGGAAGGGCATACCATTCACTATGACAGTTATTATGATCAAGCTCGAGATAAGGGAAATACACGAGTTCTTGTAACGCCCGAAATGAAGATGAGTAATAAGATAAACCAAATAGATCGAGAAGAAGGATTGAAGGAAATCTTTGGTATAATGGATGGCATCATGAAAGGAAAGGAAATGATAGTAAGGTTTTTTGTATTGGGACCATTAAATTCCGAGTTTTCTATCTGTGCCTTGCAATTTACAGATTCTTGGTATGTAGCCCATTCAGAGGATCTCCTCTATCGAAATGGGTATGAGGAATTCAAGAAGCTGAATGGTTCGAAGGATTTCTTTTTCTTCGTTCATTCAGCGGGTAAGTTGGATGGCAATGTTACTCATAAAGATGCAATTGCTAAAAGGCGAATCTATATCGATTTAAAGGAGAACCGAGTTCTTACAATGAATAATCAATATGCAGGCAACAGCTTGGGTTTAAAAAAATTAGCCCTTCGATTAGCAATTTTCAAATCTAATAATGAGGATTGGTTAGCAGAACATTATTTTATCATGGGAATTCATCCGCAAGGCAAGAATAGGGTAACGTATTGTGTAGGAGCGTATCCTAGTGGTTGTGGTAAGACATCTACTGCCATGATACCCGGTCAAACGATTGTGGGGGATGATATTGCATATCTCAGGATAATAGATGGAGAACCCCGCGCCGTTAATATTGAATCGGGTGTGTTTGGGATCATAAGAGATGTCAATCCTGTTGATGATCCCATTATTTACGAAGCGCTTGTGAGCCCAAGAGAACTGATCTTCTCTAATGTGCTAGTAAACAATGACGTTCCATATTGGTTAGAGATGGGAAAGGAACTACCTGAATCTGGAACCAATCACTCAGGTCCAAAGTGGAAATTGGGGGATAAAGATGCAGATGGGAAAGATATTAACTATTGTCATGGAAATGCACGATTTACTTTCAGGATTTCAGAACTCCCTAACGCAGATCCGAACTTACATAACCCAGGGGGTGTGAAAGTCGAGGGAATTTTTTATGGGGGGCGCGATTCTGATACCAATGTACCCGTTTATGAGAGTTTATCGTGGGAGCATGGTGTGTATGTAGGTGCCACCATCGAAAGTGAAACAACTTTTGCGACGATAGGACAGGAAGGTGTTAGGAAGTTAAGTCCTATGGCAAATATGGATTTTTTAGTAGTACCCTTGGGGAAATATCTCGAGAATCACAAAAAATTTGGGAATAGTGTGAAGAATACTCCAAAAGTATATGCAACAAATTATTTCCTAAAGGTAGATGGTAAGTTTACAAATGAGAAGGTAGATAAAAAAGTATGGTTACTTTGGGCGGAAGGACGAATGCATGATGAATTTGAGGCAATTCAAACCCCCTTCGGATATATCCCGAAGTATGAAGATTTGAAACAATTATTCAAAGAAACTTTTGATAGAGATTATTCTGAAGCAGATTATGTGAAACAATTTACTATTCGACTTGGAAAATTGTTGGAAAAGCTAGATCGGATGGAAGACGAATTCAAAGTAGAACCGAACATCCCTCAATTCTTCGGGGATATCTTACATAAACAGCGCAAAGAATTACAGGCAATGAAGAAAAAATATGGAACCGACATGCTCTCTCCACTTGATCTACATTAATCCCTAATTGAATTATATTCTCAATTTTTTTTTTAATAATTTCCACTAATTTTATTAAAGAAGTAAAGGAGATGTTATGTAGATTTAGCGAACTATATTTTGGAGGTTGATTGTGTAAGATGAAAATATCTGATTTGAAATTTGAAAAGGAAATCAATCTATCGCCATCAGATGCATTTATCATCGTAGACATCCAAAACGACTTTCTTCCAGGGGGAAGCCTTGCTGTGAAGGGAGGAGACGAAATTATTGTAGGTGTGAACGCAGTTTCTGAGGTATTTGATAGGGATCGATATAAAATTATTTTGACTCAAGATTGGCATCCCGCAAACCATAAATCTTTTGCAAGCACCCATCCTGGAAAGGATCCATTTGATGAATTTTCAACAGAGGGGATCGGTCCAGTCTTGTGGCCAGATCACTGTGTTCAAGGAACAAAAGGGGCTGATTTCTCACCGCTCTTAAATACAGTTGCCCCCGATTTAATCGTGCGTAAGGGGCTAAATCCCGAAATAGATAGTTATTCGACCTTTATCGAAAATGATAAGAAATCCGAAACAGGTCTCGCAGGGTTTTTAAAGTCAGTGGGCGTATCCCGCATCTTTTTATGCGGTCTTGCGCTTGATTACTGCGTTTTCGCGTCCGCGATGGATGGGAAAAACATGGGTTTTGAAGTCTATGTAATTATCGATTTGACCCGGGGGATTGATGACCCTGAGGATAATATTTCCAATTCACTTGAAACAATGACTAAAAAGGGAATTAAGTTTATTGAATCAAAGGCTTTAATTGGGCGAATTTCCTGAAAAGGTAAAGAATTTCTAAAGAATACCCTCTATTTCTTTCCAAGACTGTTCAAGATCAAAATCTTCCTGTTTTAAATAGGCTTCAGAAATTGATTTAAGTTGTTCTCGTATTCTCAGGGAAGCTAAATAATGGATTTTTTTAGCTAAAACGACAAGCATGATAACATGCGAACCAGATCGCGAGGTTCTATCCTCAACCGCATTGAAAAATAAATAGGCATCTTTTTTAATTTGTTTTACATGAAGAAGTGTTCCCTCTGGTGATAAGAAGAAATCGGTCCCATATATTGCAGATGAGATATTGAATAATTGTTGTCCTATTTGATCAAGATTGATGAGACTTTCTTCCATTGGGGGATAATTGTGGGTTAGATGAGGACCTAACTTATCATCCCATTCGACGAGTAAGAGGAAATGCCCTTGTTTTTCGCCGGATTTCATTGTTTGGAATTCATTTTCTAAGAGGGGAAATAGTTTTTCCTCATATAGTTCCTTAAAACTCAAAATTTTCTTGTTACGCTTGATTTTTCCTTTGATTATTGCTAAAAGGTCTTCTTCATCATAGGGCTTCGTGACATAATCATCCACACCTAATTTTTTACCAAAGCGCACATCTTCAGGAGATGTTTTTGCACTCATGAATACAAATGGAATCATAGCCCAGTCGGGATTTTCGGTTACCTTCTGATAAAATGTATAACCATCCATATTAGGCATCATAATATCGCTAATGATGATATCTGGAATGGAATCAAACCTTTGAAGTGTATCAAGTGCCTTTAAACCATCCTCTGCGGTAATTACTTCATATCCATTCATCTCTAGAAATAATTTGGTATTGTATAGGATTGCTTCATTATCCTCTACTAACAATATTTTTGCCATGGTTTTACCTCCGATTATTATTTAATGGTAGAAAGACAAAGAATGTAGTACCTTCATCCTGCTTACTTTTAAAATTTAATTCTCCGCTATGGCGTTCAATTAAAGCTTTTGCAATACTCAATCCCAAGCCAGTCCCCCCAATATTATCCACATTTGACCCGCGGTGAAATCGATCAAATAGTTTAGGTAAATCTTTTTTTGGAATCCCAATCCCGGTATCAATAACTTTAACCAATACTCCAGGAAGGTTTTTCGGATTATTGGGGCCCTTATAACCATTAATGACTTGAATCTCGATTTCTGAACCTTTGGGAGTATATTTTATCGCATTATCAATTAGTATACGGAAAATCTGACTGATTCGTTTGAGATCTCCCTGCAATCTTATACCTTTCGCCACATCATATTTAAGGTGTAATTCTTTTTCCGTGATACGGACAGAAACTTGCTGGATAATTTCGCCAAGAATCTCATCGATGTTACAATCGCTGTATTCTAATTGTAACTTCGTAGCATCTATGCGGGATGTGATTAATAGATCTTCAATCATATCTGATAAAACCTCACCACTTTTCCTCATCATGTCTAATATAGTAGCTCTTTGTTCATCACTCAAATTTTCACGATATTTAAATAAGTTGTTTAAACTTAGATTAATTGCAGTAATGGGAGTACGAAGTTCGTGTGAGACTGTGGATATAAACTGTTTTCTCATGTTTTCGAGATCTATGAACGGGGTTACATCATTTATAACAAATAGAAAGCCGTGCCCGCCAGAAATGCCTTTTAACGAAAGCACGGTGGAGAATAAGTCAATGTGGATTGAACTTTCTAAAGAGATTGTTTGTTTTTTTATTTCAGATTTCTCCAATAACGAATCCTTTTTGAATGTTTCAATTTCATTCTTAATCGGGTTTGTGAGTAGATTATCGGGTAGATTAAAAATATTTTCAGACGGTTTAATTTCAGAATCATACGTGAAGTAATACATGTTCTTAAAATTTTGATTTATAATTGAAATTTCACCAGTATCATGTAGAAAAAGTACTCCATTTGGAATGGTCTCAATTAAAATTTGGTTTAATAATTCCAACTCCTTATTATTTTCACGTAATTCCAGCGTCTTTTCATCAACTTTTCGTTTTAAGTAAACACTCATAAAAAGAAAAATCAGGACAACCATTACGATGCTAATAATGAGGAATATGATCCAATCAGGAATTTTTTCAATGATCGCTTGTTGGAGAAAATATTGCTCAATTGATTGATAGTATATTGAATCTGGATCGTTCTGCAGGATCTCAACGTGATAATCGATCCTTTCGATTAATTGATCGTTTAGAGTCCCATTTTGCGGGAATGCGAACTTAAGATCTACTGGATTGAAGATGAGAGACGTTGGCATTACGTCATAATCATCTTTATTTAAAAGACCGAACAATCTGTTAACAGCACCTACATCCGCTGTGTGGTTGTCCAAATGTTCAAAGACGTCATAATAATTATCACCTACAACAAAGGAACAATTAATTCCAAATAGTTGCGTGAGATTTTTAATTCCAAATTCCCCGGTGTAATGTATACTGTTATTCATCACCGCAATAGTTTTATTTTCAAGGTCACTAAAACTCAGAATCGCTCCAACTTCATGACTATAAAGAATACCCCAATTGGAGAAGATCGAAATATTGTTAAAATCATAAAGGAGTGCACGTTCGGGTGTATAGGCGACATCCACCATAAAGTCAATTTCTTCATTTTCTAACCGCGTGAGGCACTCACTCCAAGTACCTTCAACCCACTCAATAGTCCAGCCCTCCTGATCTGCGATGTAATTCACAATATCCGGCCAAAATCCAACCCAATTGCCATTATCATCCGTGAAGATCTTCGGATTATTTTCATACGCACCGACTCGGATCGTTAGAGGAGCACTTTCAACTGTATTAAAGAATAAATTAAATGAACTGAAAATACTGATAAGAATAATAATAGAGAGAAAAACAGTTTCTTTCTTCTTCATAAGAACCCATCCTTTAAGTGATTACGAGATAATAATTGTGTAATGTAAGATAAAATCGAACCTATCTTCAAATAACTGTATTTATGATTATTAATTAAGTATTTGATATTAGTTGTGATACATTTATTGGTCGAAATTAAAATTCTAGCGGATTAAAAACTTGAATTCAGGAGGGACAAAGGCAACAAAAGCCTTGATCTTTTTTTTCAAAGGGGGATCTGCTCGTTTGAATAAATCCTTCCATATAAAAACGTCCCAGTCTAGAGAAGTTTCAATCCCATACCAATAGAAGATAAGACCCTTCCCTAATTCCCGATAACGTTTAAATTGCGCGCGATTCCGCTTAACTTCAAAGGAGTCAGCATAGCTCGCCTTCGACTCAATCCAGTCGAGTTCCTTGAGTTTGCCTTTGATATCAACTTGGATGGGCGTTTTAAAATGTAAATCGGGTCCTCCTTGCCCCAAATCCCTCGTATATTCAACAGAATATCGGGAATCAACCCAATCTGCAATTAGATCTTCTCCCAAGCGCCCTCGTTTTTTGGAGTACTGGATCCCTTTCGGGGAAAAAACAGGATCATTCTGTAATGCCTTATCGAGAGATTCCTTCAAATATTCAGGAGGGGGGAGAGTTCCATCGACAGTTTCTTTTACCTCGCGTTTATTAAGTCCCTCGAGTTTGAGTAAATGGCGAATAACCATCACCGGAGAAATATCAATACTTTTTGCGGCTTCTAGAACGCCATTAAATTTTGCCAAATCTTTTACCGTCATCTGTGTGAGCTTTTTGTAATTAAACATCGTTTTTCTTGAAAGAGTCTGGCAATAACGAACGAAGTGAACTCCAGGTAACAAAAATTTCACTCAAAACAATTCATTAAAAATCTTAGTTAAAACAAAATACGCGTCCATTTTAAACTATTGGAAGTTTTTGTAATACTTTGTTTAGAGGAAGGGGGCGTGAGAATATGCCGACAAATTTTTACTTATCATATGGGGGGTTCAATCTTTTAATAGAATGAATTGGCGAATCTTTTTAGAAAGGTTGATTTAAATGAAATAGGAAAGGAACAAAGATGTTAGTGAATGAGAAGAGTAAATCGTATAATAAGCTTAAGGATTTTAAGGGGCAGAAATATACCGGGATGCAGATTGGAGGAAAGCATAGCTGGAATTATGATAAAGGGATTTGGAACGAGGTAAAGGTAACCCCGGATAGGTGGAAATTTGATTTTCGCTCTGTGAAAAATAGAACACACCAAGCACCTGTAGGAACCGGAGCACTTGTCAACACGGAATATCACTGGTATATTATCGCCGACCAACGAGTGATCAAACGAGATGCCAATTCTTATGATACAGTTATGCAAGGTGCGAAATTTAAAATTGGACATAAACGCCCAATGTGGAAACAGTGGAGCTTCAAACAAGCCTCGTACGAGGATAGAGTAATTCAGATTTTAGAGGATATCCTTGCCAAATTGAAAGCAAAGAAAAAAGGTAGAGAATTAACCAGTTTTCTGTAATTTCAAATCCAATGGAATTAAAACCTAACTTTTTGGATTTGGTATTTTCTCAATTCTTACTTTTCCAAAATCATTTTTTTTAGATTCATTAAAATATATCGTCGCCTATAGATTTAGTTTTATCAAAATGTGAAAGGAGGTGAAAGGTAAGGTGTATTTAGTAGTTACTAGTTGGTTTCCCCCAAAAAAGCAAGCTGAAAATATGAAAATCACTCTTCAGACCATGCAAAAATATCCACCCCAACCCGAACTTGGCGAAGTGGTTGCACAGATGGCATTAGTAGACGAGGATGGTATAAAGACCATGAACATTCTCAAAGTCAAAGAGGGAAAATATGAAGAGGCGGCGTTAGTGGTTGCTAAAATGATGTCTGAGTATTGGAGCATTGAGGGTTATAGGTATACAATAAGGACTTGGGCTACATCTGAAGAAGCCTATGCCGTGATCGGACAAAAGCCGCCGGGTTAGTTTGACCTTTAATAAGTGTCGGACTACGACTTTTCCTTTTTTTTTTTAAATCGCTGAGATCTTATACCTCTTTCAGTGTTGATAATAGTAATGATGAGAAAACTGGTTCATATTATAACTATAAAGATGTTCCATAGCTTGCTTATGAGTCAAATTACGTTTATTATCAAATATATACAATCACCGTTTAACTGAGAATCTTTAGTGTGATCCATCTACTATTTAAGTGTGAATAAACTATAATTTAAAAAACAATTTGGAGGAATAATTGAATTGCCTACAATTAAAGTCAATAATATTAACATGTACTATGAAATCCATGGCGAGGGGTTCCCGCTCGTGATGATAATAGGTGCTAGTGCATCTCTTGAGTGGTGGGACGAATATCTGATTGAGGAACTTTCAAAAAAGTATAAAACTGTTGTATTTGACAATCGAGGCATGGGTCAGACTGATAAACCTGATATTAAATATTCTATTAAGATGTTTGCTGACGATACCGCAGGATTAATGACTGGATTAAATATTGACAGGGCACACATACTTGGAATTTCAATGGGTGGAATGATTGCCCAAGAACTGGTTCTCAATTATCCAGAGCGCATCGAAAAGCTTGTGCTCTGCGCAACAAACTGTCGCTATAAGTTCTCATATCGAGTAACAGCGAAACTCTTTGTAAAAATCGGTTATTTTTATGTGAAACGAAAGATGAAGACGCCGGAAGGGTTCGCTGAAACAACTATTCCCCGAGTATTTACCGAGGAATTCATCAAAGGAAATCCAGACTTTATAGAAGAAATAAGACTAAAATATATCAAATACACGCCTCAATTTGAAGACTGGAAGCGTCAGGCAGAGGCTGTATTGAAGGTTAATACCCGCAAGAGATTAAAAAGTATCGATACACCCACCCTAATACTGCAGGGCAAGAAAGATAGATTGATTTCATATAAGTATGCTTTAGAATTGGCTGAATTAATACCCTATTCGAACCTTGCACTATTTGAGAACAGCCCTCATCATCTCTTTACAGAGGAACCTGAGAGAGTAATCCAAACGCTGCTTGAATTTCTCGAAGAAAAGAGTGACTAGTTCTGCACTTTATTTTTCTTTTCTTTCTCGCCGGGGAGAATTTCACCCGGTTTGTTCATCCGAAAGAGGTATAATGCACCTTCTTGATAGGGGCGTCGACCCCAGATGGTGTACCCGCGTTCAAGTCCCCAGAGATACCAGAGTGGATATGATAAGAAAAGGACAATTGCGTAGGGATCCAAATTAGATGCAGGAGCGATACCGAGATTGAAGGGGAAATTCCACATTAAGTCTGATCCACTCACTCCCAGGTTGAGGATATTGAGATAAAAGAGAATTCCAAAGGTCCAAAAGAGCCCCATGATGAGGAACCCTAATAATACGGAAGCGTCTTTATTTATTTGGCGTAATTTCTTCTTATATGCATAGGCCACGATCATCCCAAGGATGATTAAAATTATTATCGAAAAGAGAAATCCTATCATTCGTAAATATCCTCCTGAATCCAATCGTGATCGATATACCATTGCAGGGTCTCCAAGGTGCCCTTTTTAAAACCAGGATAGAGAAAATTATAGCCCAAATCTTTGATCTTTTGGTTGCTGAAGTAATATTGGTGTGTTATATAGCCGGCCATAGCAGCTTCAAACCGGGGACGTACTTTCTTTTTCCGAGCCCGATTTTCCTGAATTTTTGTCATTGCCATTGTAACCTTCGCGCCTATTTTGTAAAGTGGCCACCATACAGGAATACGGACATATTTTGCCTTCAATAGTTCATTCAGAAATTCAATGTACTCATCTTGGAATCCCTCATCACACACTGCATTATACGCTTCACCGATGATTTTGCTTTTTGGAGAATACTCATAGAGATGTAGGGCAATCCGGACCAGGTCTTCCACGTGAACCATGGGCATACGCAGCCGTTTTTTCCGAGGATATATACTCGGGACTATAGACGTCCCGACCTTATGAACTAAGTTGAACATATGCCAAGCACCGTATGTTTGATACGGTCCGTATATCGGGGCAGGACGGACAATCGTCAATGGTAACCCCCGTTCCTCATGAAGTCCAAATAGCATTTGTTCCTGCTCCATTTTCGAGATTGAATAGAAGTTAGGAGGATCGTAGGGCGCCGATTCATCAGCAGGAAGTGGATAGCCTTTGTCGTCCTTATCGTATTTCGGCTCGCCATACACCCCGCATGTACTCCAATGAATGAAGTGCTTCACGGAAGATTTATCACACACTAACTCCGCCAGATTTCGGACACCCTCCACATTTATCTTTCTGAGGATATCAAGCAAGGCAAAATAATCATAGAGCGATGCAATAGAGAAGACAACATCAAAATCATAATCAAATAATGGTTTTAACGATTCTTTTTTTGTGAGATCTGCTGAGATGTAGGTAAATTCATCTCCAGAGCATAATTCTGCCATCATTTCATCGTCAGCAGTCCATTTACCACAGAGAAATAATTCATCGCGGTCGGCTTTTTCGAGATCTGTGGCAATCACGGTATACCCGTTCTCTCGCAGAAGTCTAATCATGAAGGTGCCGCAGTGTCCGGTGCCCTGTCAAACAGCATGACATGGCATGTCCGGCAGCACCTGTGACCAACGCTGTTTTCGTCACTTATATTCCTCCAATTAGAACCATTTTTATGGCAACTCTATCGTTTATAAATATAAATTATTTCATACCCAGAAAAGTAGAAAAACAAAATTATACTTCATTAGATTGTGAGTAACTATGAATGATACAATTTCCATTATCCCCAAACCCGTGAGTCTCACCGAGAACGAGGGCAACTTTTTATTGGATAGTAACACTACTATACGTTTTGATGAGAAGAACAAGGAAAACGCCGAGTTCCTTAAAAAGTGTCTTGCTCCTGCAACTGGATTTCAAGTTTCGCTTCAACAAAAATCTAAGGACACCAGAGAAAAAAACATTATCAACCTAGAATTAGATTCAGACCAAAAAAATCTTGGAAAAGAAGGTTATGCCTTAAAAATTACCCAGGATCATGTTGTAATTTCTGGGCTTGAACCTGTAGGTGTTTTTTATGGAATCCAGACACTTCGCCAACTTCTACCAGTCGAGATCGAGAGTCCCGTTTTAGTTGAAAATGGTGAATGGTCCATTCCGTGTGTAGAAATAATTGATTATCCACGCTTTCCTTGGAGGGGGTTCATGTTGGATGTGGGAAGGCATTTTTTTGGCAAAGAAATCATTAAAAAGTTACTTGATTTAATGGCCTTACAGAAACAGAATGTATTTCATTGGCATATAAACGACGATCAGGGGTGGAGACTGGAGATTAAGAAATATCCAAAGTTGGTCGACGTTGGCTCAAAAAGAAAGGAGTCCCAGATTGGGGGATTTTTAAGTAAAAAAACGGATGGAATACCTCATGAGGGGGCTTTCACTCAAGAGGATGTTAAAGAAATTGTGAGCTATGCAAGCGAGCGGTTTATTAAGGTAGTTCCCGAAATAGAAATGCCGGGGCACTGTATGGCATCACTTGCAGCCTATCCAGAATTGAGCTGCACCGGAGGACCTTTTGAAGTCCCTACCTTTTTTGGTATCAAGAAAGACGTGTATTGTGCAGGTAAAGAAAAGGTCTTTGAGTTTTTACAAGATGTTTTGGACGAGGTTTTGGAGTTATTTCCCTCAGATATCGTTCATATTGGAGGGGACGAAGTTCCTAAGAAGCGTTGGAAAGAATGTGCTGATTGTCAGCGGCGAATTACGGAGGAAAATCTTAAAGATGAGAAGGAGCTTCAGGTGTATTTCACAAATAGAATGATAGAATATCTTACATCCAATAAGAATCGCACTGTGATGGGGTGGAATGAAATCCTTGAGAAAGGGCTTGACAAACGAGCAATTGGACAATACTGGCTACGAGGGATGGGGAAAGTGTTAAATCACCTCAGGAATGGAGGGAAGATGGTCATGTCACACTACTTTCATACCTATCTAGATTACAACTATGGATTCTGCCCGCTAAATAAAGCGTATAATTATGAACCGATCCCAAAAAAACTCGAAGAGAAATATCATGAGAACGTACTCGGCATAGAGGCTCCAATGTGGACTGAATTCAGTCCAAACCAATCGCATCTGGAAGTTTTTGTCTTCCCACGATTGACCGCGATCGCTGAAACTGGATGGACCCCACGAGAGAAGAAGGATTATATTGACTTCAAAATACGATTAGCTACCTTTTTAGAACGCTTAACCTTACTGGGGGTGAAGTTCACTGATATTGAAACCTGTGAACCTTGGCTACTAAAAAAGTTATACCTCAAGGCTACCTTTTGGAAACAAGCGAGTAAATTACCTTAAATTTTGTCTGAAATCAATGTAGAGACGCGATTTGTGATAAAATTGAAAATTCTCTAATTCAAATTTTTTCATATTTATTTCATAGTTTGAATTATAGCATCAGTCATTTCCCTCATTGCTCTCAGGGTTGATTGGAGTAATTCCACAGATTCTGTAGCTTTTTGGTTTGCATTCTTAAATTGATTTCCCAACATTTGCAGTTCCTCTCCAGAATCCCCTTGAACCATTTTGTCTATCTCTGTTTTCGCCTTTTGACACCAATCCTTAAACTTAGAAATCTCACTTCGGGTTTTACTAGCGTTATTTTCAATCTTATTCATTGTCTTTTCTATATTTTCTTTAATAATCTTTTTAAGGACCTCATTAAAGGAGCTCAATTTTTATCCACCTCATCTAAATTATTTCGACTCGTCTTCTTGGATTCATTATAATATCTTTTTATAATTAACTTAATTGTGATTGAGAATGACCTTTAAGTTTTCATTAGTAAACTGGAGTTTCTATCAAACTGAAGCGGACTACGTCGTTAACGAGTTGATTGAATCGTTGGGGGACGTAATTGCTCAGAAAATTGTTGCCCATTACAAGATCGAGACGACCCAGTCTTTGGAAAAGTATAATTTTAATGACAAATTGAAACTTGCAAGTTTTATGGCGGATTTCGCCGATTTCGCCAATTCTAGATGGAAGAACGAAACCAATCGTGATTGGGAGTTTAGGAATGTTCCGTTCAGAACTTCCGCTGAGAAAGTCCAAGGTTTGATTAAAGTATTTCAGAGCGGAGGAGCTTGTAGTCCTGGAATTGGTGAGGAAAGAGCTTTAGACCTAGAGAAACGCTTTCGAGATAGTTTCCAACAGAATTCGGATAAAATATTCATATTCTGCGTTGCAGAGTATAATTTTGCAGAGAGCTCGGATGGAAAATCTTTCACAGTAAACATGAAAACTTACGATTCTTTAAAAAATATCTCCAGCTGGTTTTCCCTCGTAGCTTGGGACGATCTGATGTTTATTATTAATCCGAAAAGTAACGATTTATATGTAATCGCGCTTACTGATGAGGATTGAGGAAAATAAATTCGAAGACACGCTTTTTAACAGCATTAAATCATGAAGAACCAGATCGGGTTCCGCTCTTCGAGTTAGGTATCGATTCGGTGCCGATTCTAAAGAAATATGGCCGTAAAAAATATGAATCGAAGCTCTGGAATCGAACCAAGGTTCAACTTTACAAAAATATGCATATGGATTGTTCTGTCATTCCAGTTGCCATGTACCCACACTCAATTACACCAGAAAAATATATCGATGAATTCGGGAGGCAATTTAAGTATCTAAGGATACAATCGGGAGATCAGTTCGTTAAGGTTGCATATTATGAGCGAGGATGTTTTGATACGGAAAATCCAGAGGCTTCGTATGAGGATTGGGAACGTCCAGACCCAGACAATGTTGCTCGTGTAATAGCTTATAAGGATGCCATTAGAGCAGCCAAGGATAAAATCTATTTGATACCAGGTATCACAGGATTCGTTGAAAAGTCGTGGGAACCATTTAGTTTTCATGTTTTCACGAAATTATTATATAAGAATCCACAATTCATCGAACGAGTGGCTCGAGATCTTGGGGAATTTTCTACAGCATTAGCAAAAAACATGCTAGATCTCGGCGCAGAAACCATCTTAGTCTATGATGACTCAGGATACAAAAGTGGTCCGTTTTACAGTCCAAAATTGTATAAAAAACTGGTTGTCCCACAATTAGAAAAACTTTGTAATACAGTCCATTCCTATGATGCCAAAGTTCTACTCCATAGTGATGGGAAGATCTACAAGCTCCTAGATTTGATGATTAAAGCGGGGATTGATGGATTGCACCCTATAGAGGCGGGTTCAGGAATGGATATCTTTCGCCTTAAAAAAGATTATGGTGATAAACTCTGTCTGATCGGGAATGTCGACCCGATTGCACTCCTGACTCATGGCACACCCGAAAAAGTAACTGATTATGTTAGAAGGTTGATGCAGGAATGCGCGCCAGGGGGTGGTTATGTGCTTGCTTCGGGGCACACCTTAACCTATTCCGTAAAAGTAGATAATTTTGATGCGATGATCGCGGCTGCTCTGAAATATGGCTACTACCCCATCGAAATGGAATAGATTTTTATTCAATTTTTGTACGGTAACGGATGAAGATTAGTGAGGTAAAAATAATGACAATGACCCCAAGGGAGCGATTTTTAACAGCAATCAACCATGAAGAGCCTGACCGGATACCAATTTTTGATTTGGGGATTGATTCGGTGCCAATTCTGGAGAAGTATGGTGGAAAAGGTATGGATAGTCTTCTGGGGTTAATAAGGCTGATCAGGATCCTCATGCCCTTTTGGTGGAGGCGGTTTATTGGATGGGCAGCAAATAGAACGTTTGTATACAAACAGATTGGTAAGGCAGTCCCAGGGCTTATGAAAAAGCTGGGATATGACGCTACTTTTTGCCCTGTAACTCTTTTCTTTACCAAGTGCGCATTCCCCTCAAAAAGCCAATACGTGGATGAGGTAGGGCGCCAATTTTTGTTTTCAAAAGCGGAGTCAGGGGGGAAAGAAGTTGTTTGTGCAGTTTACGAAAGGGGATATTTCGATACGGAGGATCCGGAGGCGGCCTACGAAGACTGGGGACTATTAGATCCAGATCATAAATCACGTGCTGCAGCCTACAAGGCCTCAGTGAAAGAGGCAAAGGATGATATTTATGTCGCTCCAAGTATTATTGGCCCGTTAGAGGCCACATGGGAATGTTTTGGATTTACAACCTTTACCAAACTTCTTTTTAAAAAACCCCAGTTCATTGAGAAAGTGTTTCGGGATCGTGGCGACTTTATAGTGGCCGTTGCACAAAATATGCTCGATCTTGGGGCAGAAACAATCCTGATCCTTGATGATGCAGGGTTTAAAGGGTCACCGTTCCTGAGTCCGAAGATGTATGAAAAGTATGTTGGCACTCAACTGAAGCGCGTGACAAATCTCGTCCATTCTGCTGGTGCGAAGGTGATGATGCATTCCTGTGGGGATCTCACCAAACTTCTCGATATCCTTGTGAAAGTCGGAATAGATGCCTTACACCCAATTGAATCAATGGCGGGGATGGATATCTTTAAGGTCAAAGAGACCTATGGGGATAAACTGACGCTGATTGGCAACGTTCCAATAGATATGCTCTCGCATGGAACGCCTCAAGATGTGGAAGAGTATGTGAAAAAATTAATTAAGATATGCGCTCCAGGTGGGGGCTATATGCTCAGCACAAGCCACTCCGTTTCCTATTCGGTGGATGTAGAAAATTATGAGAGGATGCTGGAAACTGGCCTGAAATACGGAAACTACCCCATTAATATAGAATAAATGTAAAAAAAGAATTTTATTTTTTAGAATCTTTGGGTTTAGGGAGTGCCTCTACGGGGCGGGATCGGCGTAGAAATCCGTGGATCAATATAGCTATAGTTAATGCGATCCCAACAATGAGAATTGAAAGCTCCAGTGTTATACCCTCGGGCTCTGATGTTGAGGGTGTAGGAAAGCTGTTTGGATCTAATGGATTCGTTCCAGCGATTACCTCGACCCCATCGAAAACTCCATCATCATCTGAATCACTGTCGTATGGATCTGTTTGATAAAAATATTCTTGGGCGTTTGTAAGTCCATCCCCTTCAATATCGAGTGACACATCGATTGGATCTAGTGGATATAGTGAATTATTTACCTCCCAACCATCTGGAATATAATCGTTATCAGTGTCTGGGTCAAGTGGATCCGTTAAATAAGCTTTGATTTCAGCCCCATCTGTGAGCCCATCGTCGTCAGTATCTGGATTAGTTGCGTTTGAGTCATACATAAGGATTTCCTCTCCATCTGTAGCTCCATCGCCATCGGTGTCTGCATTGGTCGCGTTCGTGGGATAGAGAAAGAGTTCTGCACTGTCATTGAGCCCGTCACCATCCGTGTCCGGGTTGGTCGCGTTGGTCGGGTAGATGAAGAGTTCTGTACTGTCATTGAGCCCATCTCCATCCGAATCCAGAGCAGAGGCATTTGTACCATAGATAATTACTTCGGCACTATCGTTCAGCGTATCGCCATCCGTATCAATACTTGTCGCATTTGTGAAATAAGTAAGTACTTCCTCGCCATCGGTGAGTCCATCGGCATCCGTATCGGGATTGGTCGCGTTTGTTGGATAGATTAAAATTTCCGCACTATCATTGAGCCCATCTCCATCCGAATCCAGAGCAGAGGCATTTGTACCATAGATAAAAACTTCAGCACTATCGTTCAGCATATCGCCATCCGTATCAATACTTGTCGCATTTGTGAAATAAGTAAGTACTTCCTCGCCATCGGTAAGTCCATCTCCATCAGTATCTTCGACCAGAGGATTTATACCATTACCCACTTCGAAGCCATCCGTCAAGTTGTCATTATCGGTATCGTTCGAGAACGCATTAGTTCCATATGAAATTTCATCTCCATTCAATATTCCATCGCTATCCCAATCGCCCGCATCATCTAAAATGTTTTCTACAAATGTATTATTAGTCCCTGTATCATCAATTTGGTCAGGAGAATTCCCCCAGATTAGGTTCCGATAGAAGTAATTATGTGAGGCGGTGAACATGCCTAGGACTATGTATATCCCATAATCGCCATTATAGGTGATTGTATTCGTGATGAAATTATTGTAAGTGACCGATTCAAGCAAGTATATTCCACTAGCAGTATTTCCAGTAATATTATTATCGGTGAATATATTGGAAGAGCCGAAAAGTTGTATAGCGATTCCAATTTGGTTATAATTGGCAGTATTGTTCGTTACGATGTTACCATCTGCGCTTTCAAAGGCAAATCCATACGAATTACCAATTACAGTGTTTTCGATCAGATGATTATTATCGCCACCCTGTATATAAAAGCCGGAATCAGTATTATTATTGGCGATATTATTCGTCAAATTATTACTTGACCCCTCAAGCCGAAATCCTTGCTCATTTTGATTTGCGGTGTTGTTCAGGAGAGTATTATTATGGGAACTCATTAAGAAAATTCCCAAAGAATTGAATCGAAGCGAATTGTTTATGACTCGCCCATTTGTAACGTTTTCAAGTCGTATTCCGGCATCAAATGTATCTGTATCCGTGATGGTACAATTCCGTAGGATGAAATAAGCGTCTGTGTTTTGTATGAATATTCCATTAGCTCCTGAACCACTGGCATTTATCTGAAAGTTTTCAAGGATATAAGGATTGTTCACAGAACCATTTCCAGCACTCGCATTATTAATAAACTGGGTATTTCCATTAATTGAAAATGGCGAATCGGCTTTTATTGTTAAAATACAACTCGATGTTTTAATCCCTTCTGATGTTTTTAGCGTAGGTAAATTATACAATCCAATATAAAGTATTAGAATTTTAATAAAAACTAATGTTATACCTTTTAGTTTTCGCAAATTATTCCCTTCTTTAATTAAATATAAAATAGATAAGGAATTTCTAAATCTTATTATTTAAATGCTTTTCTGATGAATACTGGATACCTATCAATGGAAAGAATTATTTTCTTGTCTTTGTAAAATAGAATGAGGATTTAAAATGGATGCTAAAACACGCTTTCTAACAGCATTGAACCATGAAGAACCGGACCGCGTGCCATTATTTGAATTAGGGATCGACTCAGCTCCCATCCTCGAACATTATAAAGGAAGAAGCTTATCAACTCTTGTGGGATTAGCAAAACTGTTTCGAATTCTGATTCCCCTCGGTTGGCGACGTTTTCTTGCGTGGGGCATGGGGCGACCTTTCTTAGCGAAAGCCATCGGGAAGAGTCTTGTGAAGTTTATGAAGAAGATTGGCTATGACGCCACGGTTATTCCAGTTGCATTAATCTACACTAAAGCATTATTTCCGAAGATCAAAGGGCGAGATGGCCTTTTTTATGTCGATGAGTTTGGGCGACGTCACTTCTTTTCTAAACTCGAATCAGGAGGGAAAGAAGTCTCGGTGGCATTCTATGATGGGGGGCACTTCGACACAGAAGATCCGGAAGCTTCCTATGAAGAGTGGGGACTTTTAGACCCAGATCACAAATGCCGCTCCGCGACCTACGAGGCGGCATTGAAAGAAGCAAAAAAGGATATTTATCCAATTCCAGGGATTGTTGGGGTGCTCGAGGGCACGTGGGAATGTTTTGGATTTACAACCTTTACCAAACTTCTTTTCAAAAAACCCCAGTTCATAGAAAAAGTCTTTCAAGATCGGGGAGATTTCGCTGTCGCGTTGGCGGAGAATATGTTGGACTTGGGAGCCGAAACTATATTCGTATTGGATGATTCTGGAACTAAAACCGGCCCATTCCTGAGTCCAAAAATGTATGATAAGTTCGTAATTACACAGTTAAAGCGGATCTGTGATAAGGTTCATAGCTATGACGCTAAAGTCATTCTGCATTCGTGTGGAAATATCTATAAAATCCTTGATTTGATTGTTGGGGCAGGTATTGATGGCTTAAACCCAATCGAACCAGGAAGCGGCATGGATATATTTCAGATTAAAGAGGATTATGGGGAGAGAATTAGCCTCTTTGGCAACGTGGATCCTATTCAAATTTTAACCCATGGGACTCCTGAGCGCGTTGATGCACAGGTAAAGGAATTAATCAAAAGGTGTGCGCCTGGAGGGGGATATTTCCTGGCAAGTGGGCATTCAATCACGTACTCGGTACCTCTAGAGAACTATTTAGCGATGCTGGAAGCTCACAAGAAATATGGCAACTATCCAATTCAGTTGGATTAGGGAATTTGATTAAAATGGATTTTCAAGAATTGGTGAAGTACCGGAGAAGTTCTCGGTGGCTTTTTTCCAAGAAACCGATCCCGGATGGGGATTTACGTAAAATTTTAGAGGCAGCACGTTATGCCCCAACCCCACATAACACTCAACCCTTCGAAATTATTGTAGTGAAGGATCGCGAAGTGATTAAGCAACTTTCGAAGGTGGGATTTCGACTCGATGAAGAAGCGGTTATGGGGCATTTTGAATGGACCCGACATACCCGGGAGGAGCTTGAGACGAAGAAAGATGGGGTTTATATCGATGCGTTACCGAAATTTGTGCTGGATTTGAAAGATAATCCCGACTTAATAGGGGATGATCAATTCTGGGAGAAAACTATGGAGTTGTATTCCTACCTTATTCAAAGTTCGGCCGCGTTACTTTTCATCCTGCTTGCAGAGAAAAAGCCGAGGATTGGAGCGTTAGCGGGATTATGGGGAATTATTAGCATTGGGGGCGTCATGCAAAATATCTGGTTAGCCTCCAATGATCTGGGAATTAGTGTGCAGGTGGTCAGCGGGCAATTAATGGTTCCTGAGTCTGCTCGGAAAATTCGGGAAATTTTGCATATTCCTGATAAAGAATATCGGTTAATGCTGATAATGCGTCTTGGTTATGAAGGAAAATTTGGGAAATATGGTACAAAAATTCGCCGTGACCTGAGAGACTTTGTGCATTTTAATCAATTTTCTAAAAAAATATAAGGTTTATTTGATCGCTGTAATTAAATCGATTCCTTCGATCATTCCACGTTGAATATTGTTAAAACCAATTTTTGTGAGGAGTGTGTTCTGCTCTTGCTCGTTGAGAATAACAGTCCCGGTACAGGCTTCTTTGAACTGATCCAGAATCCCCTTTTCATAGTTTAGATTTCTAAAATCTTCAATTTTCTCGGGATAGGCAAAGGCAATCAATAAAAGGCAGCCGTTCTCCTTTAAGGCTTGAAATACATTATCCATTACCCGGTAGCGAACCTCAGGGAGAATCTCGTGAAACGTGAGTAGGAGACAGACTACATCAAATTTATTATTATAAGTTAGGTTTTCGCCTCCTAGGCACTTAAAGGAAACCTGATTCTCTAAGCCCAATTGTGAGGTTCGTTCTTGGGCAACTTCTATTGCATAAGGTACGGGATCAATTCCCACAAACCGACTATTGGAATATTTTTGAGCGAGTTTAATAATGAGACCACCTGATCCACAACCAATATCCAAAAAATCAATTCCTTCCCGTAATAACTTTT
This sequence comes from Candidatus Helarchaeota archaeon, assembly GCA_016840125.1. The sequence continues at coordinate 30,676 of JAEOSY010000044.1, forward strand.
TAATTTTTACTTGTTTCCGAACACTTGAAAATACAACATCGATATTTTTATGTAGATTCTTTGTACCGGTGGAGACATATTTGGCCCGCTCAGCAGTATAACCTTTTATAACATCTCCAGTCTCATAATACTCAGGAGTCGTTTTTAGGCGTTCACCTGATGTGTGGATTAAACCGGCAAATCGTGTGGCGACATTTCTCAAACTACCCATATTCCCCAAGAGTTCATCCATGAACGGTTGATATTTAAATCGCCCTTGAGTGTCACAATCCAGAATCTCTAAAAAGTAGGCGGTTTGACACCAAATTTTCAAATAAGGTTCGTGTAGTGCTAATTTTGTTGCCAGTTCTGGAACGGTTATTCCTTCTTTAGCTTCATTTAATGCTTCTAATACCCCCGTGTGAACACCCACATTTATTAAATGCGCCGCCAGAAAGCCATTATTGAAGCTGCGAATCTTCTCCTTTTGGGTTTTAAAACTTATTTGCTCCATAATCCCACCGCTTTGTTGTTTTAATATAAATATAAGCTACTTTTATAACTTGTTAGAGGAAGGAAAACTAAAATCTTTTAAGAAAAATGGCTGAATTGGATTTCAATAAAGGATTAGGATTTGTATATTTTTCCCATTTGAAAATTTATTTTTATGAGTAAGTTTTTATTTTAAAATAATATACCTTTTTGGAGATTTCTCTAATAACCGTCCTTCATCTATTTCTTTCTTCCAACGACGATAGGCCATGAGAATTAAAATGAATTCTTCTTCTGGATCCCGCGGGCGACGTCTAGGTAATCGTTTTGGGTTCGATAGTAGCCTTAAACGGGTAAATTTTTGTTTATTCTCTTTTATGTAGGTATCAAAATTAATTTTCATACGTCTCACGTGTTGTTTCAATCTCTTTTTTTAGATTCATAAGCTCTGAAATTACCCGTTCTTCTTTGGCTTGGGTTTCTAAGTAAGACCAATCTACCTTGTTAAAATGGATAAGGAGTAATTCCTTCGCTAATCGCCCATCTTCTAAGGATTTCCAATGGGTGAAGGCATTAAGACGATCAATTATGACGTCTTCAATACCTAAGATCGGAATTTCATAACCTTCAATTTCAACGAAATATAATCGCTCTTGTTGATTTTGTTTTAGGGAGGAGGTAGGAATTTCAATTGCTAAATTTAACTCTTCTGAAAAATAATGGCGCCCAACCAGTTCAAAGTTTAATGTTATTAGAAAATTATTGAGAGCATCTCTGTTGTCGCAGGCTAGATCTGCATCACTTGTTAAGTACTCCCCTGCGGTATAAAATTGAACTGCAAATTCCCCTAGAATTATGAGATTGGAACCCATCTGTTTTAAATATTTGTTTAATAACCCCAAAAACAATAATTTCTTCTTATATTCCTTTTCAAACTTTTTCATCTTTTCCAGAATTTGCATATATTCTTGTTTAAAGGCATCCATTTTCAAATCGCTTTCTCTCTTGTTATGATAGATAACTTCCCACAGTATAAAAAGTAAATTGAATGAAATCAAGAAGGGACAGTTTTAATGAAAAAAAAGGTATAAATTAGACTTAGTTTATCCAAACTATTTCATGAGGGTTTGGATAAGCTTGATGCCTAAAACGCTGCCAATAGCAATGCCCGCTCCGATAAAAATCCAGCCATATGGACTATCATACATGTTTAGCCATATAATTCCAGGCATTACAAGACCCATCAGGGTGCCAATTGCGCAAATGAAATATATCGTGGTCCATCTATCCTTATAGCGTTCTATCTGTAGACAGGGAAAACAAACCGGGGTCCCTTGTCCAGTCCTTGTCCCGTGAACATTGCAAAACTGTTGTTGGCATTTCACACATGTACCAGTGGCGTCGTTTCCACAAGATTTACACTTCTCCAACTTATCCACCTAATCATCAATTGTGACAGTTTCGAAAATCTATAAAAACAGAGTTATTAAATTTATCCAAACTATTTCATGTAGGTTTGGATAATCTTGATTACTAAAAAAATGTCAAGACCTATAGCCACTCCCAGGAAAATAAAGCCGAATACAGTATCAATCAATATAACTCCGGGTACTCCAAGCCCGATCAGGAGAGCCATTGCTGAACCCAAATAGATCATTACCCATTTACTCTTATGGCGTTCTATCTGCAGACATGGAAAACAAACTGGGGTCCCTTGTCCAGTCCTTGTCCCGTGAACATTGCAAAACTGTTGTTGGCATTTCACACATGTACCAGTGGCGTCGTTTCCACAAGATTTACACTTCTCCAATGTATCCACCTAATCATCAGTTGTGACAGTTTCGAACATCTATTAAACAGGGTAATTAAATTTATGGTTAGAAGTTTTGATAAAATAAGAAGAGAGGAATTTTATTCGGATTATTTACGAATGGTCTTTATGTTTCATCAGCTGTTTACGGACTTTATCTTTGATGCGCTGAATATGTCCACGCCCTAATCCTTTCACTTCGCATCCCAATTGGAAATACCGTTCAATCTGTGTATCATTTAAAATACCAAAACAGTCAATAATTGCGGCGGACTGCCCAATCCATTCAACGACCTCATCAGGATTCAGATCCAGATAAAGTTCATGCCGGACTGCAAATACGACGGCATCAGCACCCTTAAATGACGCTGTAAAATCCTTTAAGATACGTAAATCCTTTAATTTTTCTTGGCTACGGAAAAACCTGGCGAGACTTTTACTGGTGGCAGGGTAACTAGCTTGTTTCTCAAATTCCCACCAATGATCTACGTAGGGATCATGGACTCGAATTTCGGCACCCATCTCAGTTAATTTGCGTACAATTAATTCAATACCACTATACCGTGTATCTCCAATATCTTCCCTATATGAGGCCCCTAGAATCAAGATATCCGCTGCGGCGATGGGACGATTCATGTTGCGCAAGGCATCACGTATGAGCTGAGCAGCATGAAGTGCTCGTGTATCGTTAATATTTATAGCTTCAGGAGTAATATTAAAAATATCATCTTCAAAGCCCAGAATATGTTTATACGCCCACATCCCTAGAGCTCCATCTTTGGGGAGGCAGTAGCCACCGATCCCCGGTCCGGGGAAGAGTATATTACTATGAGTTGGACGTACTCTTATTGCTTGAAGCACTTTAATTAAGTCTACACCATTTCTCTCAGCAAAAAGGCTCCACTCATCCATAAATGCAAGGATGGTTGCCCGAAAACTATTCTCTACAATTTTAGCAGTCTCTGATTCGATAGGTTTATCTAGAACAGTTAGAGGGTACTCATCCGTATTTAGTACCTCATTTAGAAACTTAACAACACGCTGTCTAGCATCTTCATTGATGCCACTACAAACGCGCCAAAAATCCCTTATACTTGCGATGTAATGCCGTCCGGGCATAACTCGTTCATAGCTGTGAGCTAAAAGGGGGTTCGAATCAATTCCTCGCTTGCGGAAAGTTTTACGCATAATTGGGAGCGCTATATTCTCAGTTGTTCCAGGAGGGACCGTAGTTTCAATAATTACTAAAGCTTGCGGGGGGATATATTCTGCAATAATCGTAAGCGATTTTTCCAAGGCAGCCATTTCGGTATAGCCCGTTCGACAATTGCCTAGGTCCTCCTTCACAAAATCGCATTGAACATCCACCACTACGACATCTGCAAAAGAGAGTGCCTCATAGGAAAACGAGGCGGTCAAGGTATTTTTATCTAAAACACATCGATGGATCATCGGTGCCACTTCAGGATCATCTGCTTTCACAGGACTTTCACCGCGATTGATTAAGGGAATCTTCCAGTAGCTGCGGACGCTCGGTCTTTGCATCCCAATGACAAATTTTGTTGATTGATTATTGTTATCTACACTATCAGCGATAATGGCGGCCATAACCGCTCCCACAAAGCCAACACCCATGACCACAACGATCTCACGTCCTAAAGACCGCTGTTCATCAACTGCTCTCTTCAATCTTACATTTTCGGTCTTGTAATCCTCATCCTGTGGCAGCGGGAACTGCTCTCCATCGGGACTGATTGAAAACTCATCCATAGTAAAAAACTCCGAATAGATTTCTACGTTTATTATGAAACTATATAATAAAAAAAGTAGATTTTAACTAAAAAAATTACGCAGATTCTTTCAGTTTCATCGCATAGTCATAGCCAGCATTGAATGCTTTCACATTGATGTCAATAGCTTTCGCTGGAACAAAATTTTTCACACCGTTTAGAGCTGAGCCTTTATCAAGGACTTCGGTTAAAGCAATAAAGGCCCCAAACATTATTACATTAGCTGTGACGGTGTTTTTGATCTCTTCTCGTGCCATTTTTTGGGCAGGAACGCTATATAGACTTTGAGCTTTCTTAGCACGAATCTTGGAGATAGAGGTCGGATCGTAAATAATCACTCCACCCTTCTTCTTCACTTCCCCTAAGTATTTGCCAACGGCGGCATCGGTGAGAAAAATACCGACATCAACGTTTTTGGGCACAGTTCTCGGATAGTCTATTTCTTCAGTTTCATCATCAAGCACAACTTCGGTCCAGCAGGCTCCACCACGTGCAGCTGCTCCATAACTCTCGCTTTGGGCAGCAGCAATGTTTTCCGTATTCATTATAGCGGTTGAGGTTATCAGCATCCCAAGGGTGATCACGCCTTGTCCGCCGTATCCCGAGATTTTTACTTCTGTACGGGTCATGTTCACTTTCCTCCTTGAGATCGTTTGATTAAATCGTTGTAATCCATCATGAGAGTAGGCTTTTGGATCTCGGCGAACTCCCCAACCACAAATTTGTCGGCTAATTCCTCCTTGGTCATATCTGAGGCTTCTTTTATAGTTACTGTTTGTTTTTTAATCCAATTAAAGACTTCAACGGGTTTTGCCATTTTGTTATGGCGCCCAAAATAGGTCACGCACTGGGAAACGACGTCAAGCATGGCGAAGCCTTTGTGTTTCAATGCCTTGCGGAAATATTTCATGAATTTTATTGGTTGGGCGGTTGTGCACCTTGCTAGATATGTCCCACCAGAGGTTTTTGCTAACTCAATCCCGTCAATCATAGGTTGCATATAGCCATGTCTGGCGGTTGAGGCGATTTGTCCGCGATGGGCTGTGGGTGCAACTTGCCCCCCGGTCATTCCGAATGTGAGATTATGTAAAAGCAAAACGACACAGTCAAGATTACGACGGGCAGCATGGATAAAATGGTTTGTCCCGATCGAGAGTAGATCTCCATCCCCCGCAATGACGATTGGCTTGAGTTCTGGATTTGCCATTTTCACTCCAGTAGCCACTGCTAATCCCCGACCATGCAGGTTCATTAACATCTTCCCAGGCATGATAATAGGAATCATTGTATAGCAACCAACACCATTAATAATGGGATATTTATGGACATCCAATTTATCCTCCATAAAGATATTCCCAATCATTTGAGCGATAGATCCGTACCCACAACCGCCACAGAAGAAGCTTTTAACACCGCCAAACATTTTTGCGAGGTAGATCATCTTGTTTGCAACAAGTGGGTGCTCTGGTAGATCTGGTTCTCCTTTAATATCTGCTACGGACATTTATGCTGCAACCTCCTTAATTTTTTTCAAAATTTCTTTCGGTTCATGCAGTTTCGAAATTTGGGGAACAAAATGCACTTGGGTCCCATCCGTCACGTTGGCTTGAATCCACACCAGCATTTGCCCCCAATTGATTTCCACATCAATGATTTTTTTCACTTTTTCCGAGAGTTCCCGAATGATCTTTGTTGGAAATGGCCACACTGTTAGAAGACGTAAAAGTCCAACTTTGATTCCCTCTTTCCGTGCCTGATTCACCGCCGCAAGTGCGGGACGTGATGGGAAGCCATAAGTAATTACGGCAATATCCGCATCATCTAGGAAATATGATTTTGTTTTACAGATTTTATCCTCATTTTTTAAGATTTTATCACAAATAGCCTCTACCATTTTATAAGATACAGGACTATCTTCCGTGGGAAATCCTGTCGGGTTGTGGGAAACAGATGGGAGCCAATCTGGAAAGCTATCATAGCCAATCGTAGGGACGGCTTCCGGAATAACTATCTCATCCCCGACTTTTTTGGAAAAGGGAATCCATTTACTCATATCATCGGGCATCGGTTTTCGTGGAATGATCTTTTTGTTGAGCTCATCTTGTGGGGGGATGATAACCTTTTCACGGACGTGTCCAAGCCAAGAATCGGAAAAAACGTACACGGGGACGCGCCATTTTTCGGCATCATTGAAGGCTTCAAAGGTAAAATCGAAAAGCTCTTGACAAGACGCAGGTGCATATGCAATTACCTTGTATTCACCATTTCCGCCATATTGGCATTGGATGATATCAGATTGGTGAGGGAGAGAAACAACTCCTGAGCCTGGGCCACTTCGTTGAACATCGCAAACTACAATGGGAACTTCAACACACGCAGCCCAAGAGAGCGATTCCTGCATTAAACTAAACCCTGGACCAGAGGTGCTTGTCATGGCCTTCAATCCCGTAAAGGCAGCCCCAATAACTGCGGAGATGCTTCCAATCTCATCTTCCATTTGAATGAACCGCCCTCCTAGTTGAGGTAGTCTCCTACTCATACGTTCAGGGACATCATTTTGTGGGGTAATAGGGTATCCTGCAAAAAATCGGCACCCAGCCGCCAAAGCACCCTCAACCATGGCGGAATTTCCAATAAATGTTGTCTTTCCAGGTTTCATATCGTAATTGTTTATTTCCACTTTACTCATAGTTTATGCCTCCATTTCCACTACGTAAATTGAAAAGTCAGGGCATGTATATTCACACATCCGACATAGGGTGCATTTACCATCCGTTTTAAGTGCGGGAGGGTATTGCACGTTACGGTTTAAGGTGGTGGATTTCTCAAGAACATTTTTTGGACACACGTTAATACATAAATCACAGCCTTTGCAGCGGTCAAACTGCAGACAGAGCATTTTTCCTTTTTCTTCATCCTTATATAATATTGGCAATTAAATCACCTAAAATAATTCACTCAGCATTAAAAATCAGTCTTCATTCCTAAAAGACCCATTGATATTTACTTTTTGATAGGTTTCCTTTGCCTAGATTGCCTATTTAATTTTTATTCTCTTTTGAAAGGAGAAAACTCAGGATGGGAATGAGTATTGTTAGTGAAAAAATTATTAAACTCCATCAATTACAATTTGTAACGTTACAATTAAATTACAATTCGAAAGAGTGGCATCTAGTATTTGATATAATTGTAATGTCAGATAATAAAAATCTAGAAAAAAGTAAATAATATGAAAAAAAGTAATTCAGGAGATTTAAAAATGGGTTTTGATGAAACAATAGAGACTTTCAAAGCAGATAGTTCGAAAGGTGAAAGGAAATTTAATGTAAGAATCGAAGATAATGGTGGAATGTCCTTTAAAATGACAATGGGTGGAAAACCCCATGTAGTGTATTCAGGTACTCCTCCAGGATTAGGTGGCGAAGATAAGGGTGCCTCACCCCTGTTATTGACACTTGGTGTCATTGGGGCCTGTATCGGAACGGTGATCAAATTCTGGTCTAAGTTGATGAAAGTTAAGATTGATGATATTGATATTTCCATGCGGGGAAATATTAACCTGAGTGGAATTTTTGGGATTGGAGATCATAAAGCGGCTTTTAGTGGTTTAAAACCAGTAGTCCGTATCACTTCTAGTGAGGACGAAGGGAAAATCAACGAACTGTTGAAAAATGTGGATGAACACTGCCCCGCATTCTTTCTCGTTCGCGATGCAGGACCGATTGAATGGGATGTTAAAATTAAGAAATAAAAACCATTTCTTTCTTTTTTAAATTTAAATGTTATATATTGAAATTAAGATTATGAAAATAATTACAAATCGAAATTTTTTTAACAAACGTTGAGTATGGTTTTAACGAATGAAAATGAATGAATTGGATCAAAAAAATAAGAAGTTGATTAACCTTTTACAAGAGAACGGGCGGAACTCCTTTACAGGGTTAGGAAAACTCCTGAACCTTTCACATGTAAGCATACAAAAACGGTTAAAAAAGCTGGTAGAGAAAGAAAAAATTCATATTGCCGCAAATTTAAGTTCCTCAAAATTTGAAATCGCATTTGCGATAATTTTAGTTGAAGTCGATAGTTATCAGCAGCTCAAAAATCTAATTGAGAAGTTTTCCAAATGTCCGAGACTGGTATTCTTTGGAACTATGACAGGCGCTTACAATGTAATATCAATCATTGCCGCCGAAAATCCGGAAGTACTCCAAAGTGTCATAAACGTCTGTTCAATGAGAAATGAGCCGGGCTTGCGACGTTCAGAAGTGTTTATTATCGACCTTCCCCTCAAACCAGAATTCCTTAATCTACAAATTCCATTAAAAGGTGAGCTTAAGGAGGCTCAATGTGGTAGTAATTGTGAGGAATGTGAGAGACATCAAGAAAAAATATGTGTTGGTTGTCCAGGGACAAAATGGTATGGTTTAAATAAGTGATTCAGAGGTTAATATTGCTATCAAACAGATTATCGGTGCTTTCTATCAATTTTAAGTTCTTTTTTTGTTTGGTCGGCTCTTTTTTGTTGTTGTAATATGAGAGGGTACGTCTTATTTTTCCATTTTGATTTTAATTACAACTATAGAAGGTTTTAAATTTAGATTCTTATATCGTCAAGTAGAATTAAGTCGGATGACACATTCTCTTCTAGGAGAAGAAGTTTGTCGGATGATGTAACTCCTAAAAAAGAGTTAATAAACATAATAATTTATTTACGAAAAGATGGTGAAAAGAAATTGGCTGATGAATCAGCAAAAATAAAAATTGAAGGTTTGAAGACAGATACGGTAAAGGCCAAGAAAGTAGAAATTCATATTGGCAAGATACCGAAGGAAGAATGGACTGAAGAACCACAGGGACCTCATCCAATGCCTAGTCTCAGTACACTTCGAGAATGGGACTTCAGATTACTGAAGAAATATCCTCCCTTTTATGCACCCTTATGTGATATGTGCTGCCTGTGTACATATGGTAAGTGTGATCTAACAAAGGGGATGCATGGTGCTTGCGGGATTGATCTAACAGCTCAACAAGCCCGAATTGTTATGATTGCGTGTGCTATCGGGTGTGCATGCCATGCAGCACATGGTCGCCATTTAGTGCATCATTTGATCCACAAATTCGGAGCAAATACACCCTTAAATATGGGTAGCGAAACGGCGGTTGAAGCCCCTTGCATAAGGACAGTTTGTGGGTTCAAACCGAAGACAATAAAGGACT
>JAEOSY010000468.1 GCA_016840125.1 Candidatus Helarchaeota archaeon
CAACTGGTTCTTGTACGGTCACGGTCACGTTTGCCGTCATGTTATAGGCAATCGGCGCATTCTCTACCGTGATAGCTGATATCGAAGGACCCCAAAAGTCATCTATTATATAAGAATAATAACTTCCACCATTATTATCAGTATAAGCGTTTGCATCCGCATCTTCAGCGTATATATAGTATTCGATGAGCGAACCATACGCATTAGCAGGAATCAAAGCGGAATATTGACCATCGTATGCATTACCCGTATATCTATTCATCCCAACGGGATTCCAACCAGCTCCGTCCACGCGGTAGAACAGAGTGACAGTTTGGACCCCTGCCGCATTAGTAGGTACCGTTGGCTCGGTGACGCGGCATGTCACGTTCGCGGTCATATTGTATGTAATTGGGGCGTTCTGGAGGGTAATAGCTGATATAGAAGGACCCCATAAGTCATCCACAACATAGAGATAATCAGCTCCAGAATTATCATCATAAATTGAATTTCCCGCTGAGTCATTACACCAGATCCAATAGCGTACTAACTGCCCGTAATCTGCCATGGGAACGAGTGCGTTATAATATCCATCGTACTGGTTTCCACTATACCGAGTCATTGTTACATTGGTCCAACTAGCTCCATTATTATAACTTAGGAGGACCGTATCAACACCTGCTGCATTCGCAGGAGCGGTGGGTTCTAGAACTCGGCAGGATATGTTAGCGGTCATATTATATGCAATTGGGGCATTTAGAATAGTAATACTTAAGATCGTAGGACTCCAGAAATCATCCGGGACATAAGAATTTAATCCACTAGAGCTTGGGTTGTTCGCTGAATCATTACACCAAATCCAGTATTGAACGAAGGTTCCAAAATCAATTTCAGGAATAAGGGCAGTATAGTACCCGTCATATTGATCCCCACTATATCGGGTCATCGTTAGATTGTGGTCACTCCCATCATTATAGCTCAAAATAACAGTATCAACTCCAGCCGAATTTCTTGGTGCGGTGGGTTCTTGGATGCGAACGGTTATGTTTGCGGTTTTATTGTAAGAGATCGGGGAATTTTCAATCGTAATCGAGGATCCTAGGATTGTTGGACCCCAAAAATCATCCACAGTGTAAGAATAATAAGCTCCCGAATTATCATCAAAACTCGGATTACCAGCCGTATCATTACACCAGATCCAGTAATTCACTACAGTCCCATAATCACGTTCTGGAACAAGTGCAGTATAGTACCCATCATACTGATCCCCAGTATAGCGGGTCATGGTGAGGTTTACCCAGCCACCCCCATCATTGTAGCTGAGGATAACTGTTTGGGTTCCAGCAGCATTGGTTGGTGCCGTGGGTTCCTGCACGCGACAGGTGATATTTGCCTGCATCGTGTAGGCAATCGGGGCGTTCTGGACTATAATAGCCGAAATTGTTGGCCCTAAGAAATCATCCACGGTATAAGAGTAATAACCGCCTGAATTATCATCAAAGTTCGGATTGCCCGCGCTATCATTACACCAAATCCAGTATTGTACCAGTGTGCCATAGTCAAGCTGCGGGATTAGGGCGGAGTAATAGCCATCCGCGGCATTCCCAACGTATCGAGTCATGGTCAGATTATTCCAACTAATTCCATCATGATATACAAGAATAGCAGTATCAACGCCTGACTGAACAACGGGAATTGCCAGTTCCTGAATCCGGCAGGTCACGTTCGCCTGCATGTTGTAGGCAATTGGAGCATTCGCCACAGAAATTGCGGAGATAACAGGAAGGGTGAAATCATCCACCACATACGAATAGGCAAGCCCAGAATTGTTGTCCAGGCTCGGATTATCAGCTGTATCATTACACCAGATATAATAAAGTACTGTATACCCATACTGGATTGAGGGGATGGTGGCTTGATAGATAGCATCAAATGCGGGATTGCCTGAGATCCAACTCATCGATAAATTGTTCCAGCTGCTCCCATCATGGTAGCTGAGTATCACCTCATCGATCCCAGACGCTGAGGTGGGAGCATTCGGTTCCTGTACGCGACAGGTGACGTTTGCCTGCATATTATAGGCAATAGGCGCATTATTCAGCACTACATTGGAGATGACAGGTCCCCAAAAATCATCAACGACATAGTTAGAAACGCCAGTAGAAGTTGGATTTCCAGCTGAATCGTTCGCATAAACCCAGAGGTTGACACTAGTACCGTAGGACATCGCTGGAATTAAGGCGGTGTAGAAAGCATCCCGCGCAGACCCGTTGAGTTGGGTCATGGCGACCGGAGTTGGAACGGGACCCGTTTGATAGTAAAGAATAACGGAGTTGATACCGGAGGGAACAGTAGGAGAAAGCGGGTCCTCCGTTATACGTACGGTGACATTCACTGTGTCATTGTATGCAACTGGACTTGGCACCCATGAGGGGGAATAGACCATTGGTCCAAAAGCATCCGTTACCGTATAATTGAATAATTGTCCTCCATTATCATTCCAAGATTGATTCCCTAAGGAGTCGATGGCCCAAATCTTGTAGGATATGGGGGTGGTATAATCGTGAGGGGGAATGGAGGCGGAATAATATGCGAATCCTCGAAAATCAGGTGTGGTCGTATTTGACATCGTCAAGTTGTACCACCCAGTTCCATTATAATAACTTACCTTGGCATCGGTAATGGTAGCATACCCTGGAGACACGCCTATTGATACATTAACTATTCCAGCTTCATTATAGGATGGTGGGTCTGGCGTGAGGGTGGGAGTGAGAATAATAGGGCCATCATATTCTGTGATGAAAAAGGTTCGATTTTCTATCAGTGAATAGTTCCCCTTGGTAGCGGTGATATACATCTCATAATAGCCTTCGCCGTAGTTAGTGGTACCGAAGGATTGGCTGGATACACCAGAACTATCAGTGAAATTCGCTTTATTTTGCAAGGGTCCTGATTCGTTTCGCAGACTGAACCCGCAAACTGCATTGTCAACGGGGGTTCCATTGGTGAATCCATAATAGACATAAACAGGAAAAACATCACCTATAAGGATCGGTTCATAAATGGTAATTTGAAGGTACGTTGCATTCACATAAATTGGAATGGTTTGATTGGCACTATAATTGCCCTTGGTGGCAGTCACATAGACGGTGTAAACCCCATTAAGAGAATCAGGCTCGATGAGAAATGATTGCCCCGAAATGCCATTGCTGTCCGTGAAATTGGCTTTGCTTCCCAATACTGAGAGATCTGGTCCTCGGAAAATAAATCCAACGACCGCCCCATCAACCCCGGTCCCATTTGCAAATGTGTAATTCACTCCAACCTGCATCACTTGCGCCGGGATGTACTCTGGAGCATCAGTCCAAGCATTGAAGTAAGTTGCCTCAACTTCGATCGTGAAGTTTTTACTTTTATTGTACATTCCATAGGAGGCAGTGACATACAGGGTATAGGTCCCATCGAGGTAGTCGGGTTCAATGAGAAAAGTTTCCGTGGAAATTCCGTTTGAATCTGTTATATTCGCTTTACTTCCCAAAGCCTCAAGATTGGGTCCCTGGAAGAAATAGCCAATGATAGCCCCGTCAATCAACGTCCCATTATTAAAGTAAAATTTGGCATTAACTTGCATAACATCACCGGGATTATAGACAGTAGCATTAGCACTAGCTTCAAGGACCCCATCCAGTGAGTACACACGTTGGGCATAAGTATCAGTATTAGCGATCCCATTCCGATCATCGTCCCAGGCAACAATCGCACCTCCAAAACCATCCTCGCAGATGACTACATTTTGCTGATCATTAGCCTCATTACAGAGGAGGGTTCCATTAGTATCCCATTTAAGCACTGCGCTGGCATTAACCTTCTGCGCATAAACATCATAATCCGCGCCATTCCAGCTTTGCCACGTAATCACGGTACCCCCGGCGCCATCGCTTACTAGTTTAGGAAATACTTGATTTAGAGGTTCAGTATTAATAGCACGCCCGTTTAAGCCCCATTGACCTCCCCCCGTCGCATTAATTTTTTGAGCAAAGATATCATGAGAACCAAATCTAAAGTCTTGCCAAGTAATTATGTAGCCTCCCAACCCATCAGGGATGATTTCTGGATAATATTGAAGACCGCTGGCATTGCAGATCAAAGAACCATTCATACCCCAGAGTGTTGATCCAGTTGAGTCGATATGATTAGCATAAATATCAGTAACCCCAATCCGGTCATCGTGCCAGGTGATAATGGCACCTCCAGCGTTGTCACTACAAACTGTTGGGTATAGTTGTACTTGGTCTGCTATGCAAATTGCAGTACCGTTAGCATCCCACTGAATATTTCCATTTGAATCTATTTTTTGGGCATAAATATCAGTAGCTATATCGCGATCATCATCCCATGTGATAATAGCACCTCCAGCACTGTCCGAAGCGAGTTCTAAACGAGCTTGATCATTAATTTCAGTGCAGATTGCAACACCATTACTTATCCACTGGGTGTGGCCAGTAGAATTGATCCGTTGTGTGTAAATATCATAATCTACATTGCTCCTCTGATCTTCCCATGCGAGGATAGCACCACCTCCCCCATCACTGACCATCTCAATCGCCCACTGAGTGAATCCAGCTGTACATATAGCAACACCAGTACCCGTCCATTGAGTATGTCCGGTAGAATTAATTCGTTGAGCATAGATATCCCAATTAGCAGAACGATAATCCCGCCAGGCAATGATAGCGCCCCCAGCCCCATCACTTACAATTTTCGGGGTCTGTTGATTCCCAGAGGCGATGCAAATTTGGACTCCATTTGTAGTCCATTGCGTATGCCCCGTTAAATTAACACGTTGGGCATAGATATCCCACGTCACACCTCTATCATCCCCCCAAACTATGAAAGCGCCCCCCATACCATCACTGATAACATTAACACCAGCTTGATCATTGCCAGCGTTACATATCGCAGTCCCATTCGGCGTCCAAATGGTAACCTGATCCAAAGTGGTAAATTTGTTATCCTCACTAATTTGATCCAAGCTGGTAAGGGGAGCTTGCAAGGTATTAGCAAGTAGTAATGTCGAGATGAAAATTATAAAAAAAAATAGAATAAATTTTCGGGAATTAAAGTACCGTTTTGTCATTGTTTCACCAAATTGTCTAATAGATCTGATTATTGGGGACCTATACGACTTCGAAGGTAATGGTTATGAAATCGACGCAAATGCCACCATCCCATGGCCAATCCGTCCAAATGAGGATTTGCACCGTGTAGGTGCCAGTGGGCGCGCCAACCGCGATGGTATAATTAAATACAATCGCGAAATCTACGCCTGGGGGAACCGTGACATTTTCATTAAATTCTAGATACCCAGATAGAAATGGATCATCTGTTTGGGCTGTTACGACGTAGGAAGTCCCTCCGGCATCACCCCGAATGGTGGCGTGATATTCCACAGTGTCATTTTCAACAAAGGTCGTCTGAACGGTGCCGTTGTCATTAGTAATTGTCGCGTTATAGATGTCGGCCTGTCCTGCTGGAGGAATGATCTTATTTATGCTAAGTCCGATCCACTCGGTATTATTCACCTGCCCACCGAGATCATATGCGAAGACTTGAATGAAGACCGCACCATCGTACCCAATAGTGTCGGACCAATCGGCGGTCCAATTATCGCCGCTACTCTGTGTGAAATTCATGATATAATTACCTTCTGCCCACAGCTCGATATAATCGATATCGGGATCTGGAACTGCGACCACGAAATGGATGTTCTCATATTCACTGAAGTTAGCAGCAGGGGAGGGTTCGAGAATGGTCACCCTCGGGGGATTGTTGGTTGAGAAGTGTATATAATCCCAATCTTCGAAGTTGTTACCGTCCCTTATATAAGCGGTCATAAAGTAATCGCCATCAACCAGTTCCGTCGAATTCCACCAGGCTTCCCAGTAGCCACTGAAGCTATTATAGGTGAACTCCCAGTCCTGTATCTGTACAAGTTGTGAAGAGCTCCAAGGAAAGGAGACTTCGACCCTAAATTCCTGCAGGGCGGTGTTGTTCTCGATGTCTAATTGAATAAGAACAGGTCCGCCAAGGACATCCCATTCCACAGGGTTGATGATTTCGACGGAGTGATGGTCCGGATTCGAGACTCGCACTAGGATGCTATCGGTGTATGATTTCCCACCCGCAAATCCATAGGCAGAGATGATATAGTAACCATCAGGAAGAGGGTAGGAGTAGAATTGAGCAGTAGCGTTAGTCCCACTGATAATGAATGAAAGATCAGCAACCAATGTATTATCCGATGCCCGGCGAACGTCCCCATTGGCGGTACCAATAGTATCGTTAAAATCAGTCACCTGCACGGTCACAGTCTGAATACCACTTATTGGAGTCATTTCCAAGGGGTCGATAATGACGGCGGGTTTTCCCATGGGATCTGGATCCAACATGAAGCGTTCAGAGAAGTATATATAAGAGCTCATACCATCAGCCTCCCCAAGGTCACTCACTACAATTTGAATCTCGTAGTAGGCATCAGTCCACTCGTTTGACATGAAATTCCAGACTTTCTGGTCCCAACCGGTCGTATCTAGTTCAGCAACCCAGGTGGAGTCAGGATCCATCATCACACCGGTCGTTATTGTACCCAAATCTTGCCACATTTTGTAAAGGGGCTCGTAGAACATTTGAACGACCTGATAGGATACCATTGCGACGGGATAGGGTGAGCTGACCTCTACGGTGATATTCGCCTGGGGCGACCAATCCAGTATTGAGGTGGGGTTCAAGAAAGTGACTTCGATAATTTCACCATTTGAGACGTGGATAGTTGTAGCATTGATAGTCCCGATACCACTCATGTCCACGGCATAGAAAATGAGTTGATACGTCCCATTCGTGAGTTGATGTGTGCCAAAATTAGTAGAGTAAATGTCCCCTCCTTGGGGTTCAAGGAAAACCTCGCTTATTGGAGTGAGGCCTGATGCATCCAGAATCATGACAGCGCTTCCTAATACAGGATAAGTCCCGTTGATAACCGACGTGCTTAGTTGAAGAATGCCACTAACATTAGCCCCATCAGATGGCGAAAGGACATTCACGCGGAACGGGTTGGTATTTGCAACCGTAACTTGAGTGTTATTGTAGGACCAGAGCCCATTTTGGGTTTCGACTTCGACTTCAAACCAGAGGGGGCCATCAGGAAAGACATGGACAGGGTAGCTGTAGTTCCAAAGCCCGCCGCCAAGATAGTTCATAGAATCTTTCCCATACAGGAAGTTTGCGGGACGGGCATTGGGCATTGTGGGATTTGGCCCTAATAAGCGATTCTGATCCATCGCATCCATTTCGGCAACCGTATAGACCTTCAAATAGACATCTGCGATTGGGGTAGAATTTTCCACTTGAACCAGCACATTTGCCACCCCATCCACAATGGCACCCATTGTGGGAGAGAGAATAAGCGGTCGGCTCATGGGCTCCACGAAGGTGACGTTTATATCATCAAAGGGCCCAAGTTCATAGATGCGGCGGTTGTAAATGCCACTATAACTGAAACTATCTCGCTCAGCAGGTTTGCCGTAAAGCCGATTTGGATTATTCACCCAAATAACTTCATGTGTAGGGTAATAACTGGTGATATTGGCGTTTTCTACCAGAATCTCAAAGCTGGATTCCATAGTATCCGCGACATCGTTGGAGGTGAAAACAATTTGGGGTACCCCCAATAAACTCGAGATAGAGAGGTCGTGTGAATTTAGGTTACCTTGCATATAGTTCAACCCAAAGTATTGCGAGTAGAAGAGTTTGGTCATGATCATTGAGTGGTAGGGGTCCATGTTCGGGATAGATCTGATAGGGGAGAAGCTCGGATCGAAAAAGGTTACCCATTGAATCAATGAATCCGTTCCAGTGAAAGTTGATAAGGGAACACTATTGTTCAAGCCATCGGGAGTGGTTTGGTGAAACACATCAACGAAGTGCTCGTATTTAATTGTGGCCGTGTAATTGTTTCCATAGGCAACATATCTAAATGTATAGGCAGTCGGTCCACCCATTTGGATCCCCATTTCCTCGGAACCTAAATAGGTTAGTTCCCCAATGATCCCGAAGGCTCGTTCATAGTCATCCTTTATGGGATCTGCGAGTGCAAGTGCCTCAGCATCCGAGAGGTCTTGCGGAACCATAACCATCAACCCATAATCAAAGGATGCAAATCCTAACCAATCAGTATACAGGTCTTTTGTAAAGTTGTGATGCCCAGAGTACGCATTCACCGCAATGAAGTTGGACATGAGTATGTCTTGATACTCCGGAATCGAGAAGTTGTACATCTCGTCGAGGATATGCCCTTGGATTTCCAATCCAGCAGATATGTTCCCGTTTTGTTCCACTACGACATTCAACCGTTCCTGATAATAGGTATTTCGAACCTGGACGGTGACGGTCTCATATTGAGTGCGACTCAAATTGTCGGTCACTTCGAAGACGATGTCATACCACCCATTGGGGATTGTTGTATCTAGGGTTTCCCAAATCCCACTCCAATAGCTGTTCGTGGGATCATACGTGAGCGTGAACTCCGCGATTGCGTCTTGTGGGAAGAAGAGTGAATATATGTAATTTCTGCCAACACCAGCCGGAAAAACTATCGCTTCAACATCGTTGGTAGCAGGAGTCGACATGGTTGCGTTGACGATAAAGGTTGCATCGCCATGCACTTCTGCGCCAGGCGCGGGCGACAGGACTTCGACCACCGTTCTGGGAGCGGTGAAATTAAAGCGGATATCATCAGTGCTGTAGTGACCCATTTGGGAGGGGCCGTTTTTATCTAGCATCATCATCATTACTTGATCCGGGTTACCAAACATCCCTGGCATATACATAGTGTACCCAGGAGCATAGGGATAGATGGTTGAGTTGTCGATGGAGCCACATTCGAGTACCATCATTATCTGACTTGCACCATACGTCATACTCTGTTCATAATTAGTATTAATTTCTGAAAGCCCGAAGGTGTTTGCAAGGGAGAAAGTTTCAGTTTGATTGATTGTATTATATGTGTAAAAGTCCTCGAACCGCATGTAGGGTGCCACGGCGACATATTCCTCCGCATTGGCATTTTCAGAATAAGGACCTCCCAACAGCGCTTTCGCATAATTTTCTGAGTAAATGGTATATAGGAGAAAGGAGTTATCTGCCGAGAGTAGATTGTTTTTAGAAAACACATTGGAAAGGTTGGTATTTCGTACAGATTCGTACTGATCGAGGAAATCATTGTAATCACGCGAGGGGGTATAATTCATGACCCATGCAACGCCTGGCGCGGCAATCATCTCGACAGGCTGGAGCATTCCCGTAATATTGAAGACCCGCTCGAGATCCTTTATGATCGGAGTTGATGTTTGTTCGGAAACATCCATACCCTGAAAGGCAATAAGCATATTCCAATTCTCTCCAGTGAGCATTTGGGAGTATGGGTTAAGAGTATTATCTTCGGCGATACAGATAGCTAATTGCTGGAACTCCGTACTATTGTATTCTTCGAGGGTTGTATCGATCCCGAGGTTGATGCCATATCCAAAGAATTGAAAGATGGCACTTCCAAGCCCTATCAGCTCTAAATCACCCCAAGGCGATATCGCGACAACCATGGTGGAGATCCCGATGGAGTTATTGATGTATATTTGTGTTCTATTCATCGCCCACATGGAGTCGTTCGAACGAGCATAGGTATACAATTCGTACATACCTGGTTCGTATTTAGAAGAATTCAGAAGATCAGTCCAGTTACTACCGGTGTAAGTAAGCTGCCCGCCGTCGCCCCAAGAACCATCCATAGAGGAGAGTTGCCATCGTGTATCATTCCAGGCACCGGTCACGCACTGGAAGTCGGCGGTAATATTGTGATTTAATAATGTAATTGATTGTCCCTCCGTGGGAGTGAGGAGATTATTGGTAATGCGAGGACCAGAAAAGCTGATATTGATTTCATCCGTGGTGATCACTCCAAAAGGAGTGCTTATGGTCTCCAACATGGTAATGCTGATCACATTGAGGTAGTTTGGTGCAATCATCCCGTTCAAGGGGGACACAAAGGGACTTTGGGGGTACCAATCGGTAATATTGGCGTTTAAGGCAATTATCCCCGCAGGCATACCCATCATGTTCGGGCCAAAGCCACTAGAGACAGCACTTGCCACACCTGGGCTGCATGCGTTGTATTGGGAGATCTGAGGGAAAATTGTATTTAAAGAAATAGTCTGCGGTTGGTTTAGCGTATTATCAAAGTAATCTGGAAAAGTCAGGGTAGGCGAAATATACGCCATTTCACCACAATTATAATCGAGGAATGGATTAGATTGGTAGATCATCTCTCCAAACAGTCCTTCGGTATTGATCCATCCAAAGAAGAGGGTGGAATTCACATCAGACTGGGTCATATTCTCCTTCGTGTACAGATCTGCCAAACCTGAGGGGACGCTGGCGTGGAATTTATCGACTATATCCCCGTAGTTATTCGTTGTGTAGTTGTCGGCGTAGATAATGAATGGGACAAAATCGCTCGTACTACCACCGCCACCCATATCAAGGAAAAAGGGACCATAATACGTTAGGGGGCGGGGGAGGTTGAATGCAACTTCTGCACGAGCTGCAATTTCGTCACAGGTCGCAATGCTCTCGGGGGACGCATCCTCCATCATAATTGAAATCCCATAATCGATATCTGGAATACCGGTCCCGATCATTTGCCAAAGAGGATTAGTAGTAACATTATTGTCTGCCATAAAGAACGCCCCCCACACATCGTGATAGAGATAGTCTTTGAAACCCATTCCGAAGTCTACGCCATAACCAAAAAAGTTGTGCGGGGTCGGTCCACCACCGCCACTTCCACCTTGGTAGGGATCCGACATAGTGGGTGGTTCTATGGTGCCGATTTGCAATTCGAAGCCGCTTCCTCCAGGCGCCGCGCCCATTGGAGCATAGATTGGCACGTTCTCTTGGTAGAAGGTGTTGTTCGCCGTGAAGGGAACATCGTGCAAGAGGATGGTGCCATTGAAATCGGTAATCTCTAAGCGTAATATATAATCCGCGGTGCTCTGGAGCTGGGTCGTATCCAACGAGCCTTCCCATATCGAGCCACCGGTATTGATCAAGGTGCCATTGAAAATTTCAATTCCACCAAATAGTAAGCCAGAATAATTATAAATATAGTAGTCGACCAGTGAGATGAGTTCAGGACCAGTAATATTGGCAGTTATATTCACAATTTTGACCACAGCATCATTGGGCTGAGGATTCAGGACATCAACCACAATACCACCTGGATTGTTGAGGGTGATCGTGGTGGAGTTATAAACCGTTCCGCCCCCGTTACCCCCAAAGCGATTTCTTGGGACAAGACCGGAGAAATTCGTATATGCCCCCCAGATATCGAGAACGTAATCCCCATTTGGACGCTTATAGGTATTTTGCCAGGTACCCGTATAATCTCCGGTACCGCCAAGATCCATTAATATCACTATATCTGTATCCGATTGCGAATACCAAGCGGTTTGAGCATTGTCGTCAATCCAGCGTGCATTGTATTCTGCCGCATCGAACACCTGGCATATGAGTATAGGTCCATAATAATTTGTGAGGTTAGAGTCCGAATGCACCCATACATTCACGGTTCCATTGTAGAGCCCGGCCGTGGGTTGAATTATGTTCAGATCAACCACATAGTATTCAAAATCACATTGGATATCGGAAACTGATCCCTCGCCAAACACATAGATATCATAGAAGGAAGCATTCAGCAATAACCAATAATCATGATCTAGTCCTTGAGATTGAGGAATATGATATGGGGAAGCTGTAGTTGAGGTAACATTCCCATTTTCGATGACGAAGTCAATTTCTGAGGTGGAAAAGGCGGATTCATTGAGAGCGACTAATGGGGTGAACGGAGTATCCAAGAACTCGCTTAAATTGAGCGAATAACTGCCCGCCGAATATGCCCCGAAGTGCTGGGGATAGAGTAAATATGCATTACACTCAAAGGAGGAGTTATAATCCCCGTATGGCGAACGGTACGGTGAAACCATAAACTCACCGAATTCCCAATTAGTCGAATACGTCCACATAAGCCAAGATTGGGTGTTAGTGATCCGTGCTGAGGAAAATGAATCTGCCAACCCCGCAGGGGTGTTATCAGAGAAGTATTGTACAAAAGTATTATAATCGGTTTGGGCGGAGTAATTAAATCCATACATAATAACACGCCCAAACCCACGGTACTCGGATACCGTGATGGGACTCGCCGAGAAGTTGTTCGGAATACCAAAAGCACCTTCGAGATCGGCTGTCAAAGTCGCAGCAGTTTCTCGCTGGTCATTCAAATTAAGAACTGGTACAGTTGGATCCAGAACGGCCATATAACCATCTTCTGTATAGAAAAGGAAATTCAAATACACATCACTTTTAGGAATACTTTGATTGAGAGTTTGAATCATATATTTATGATAATAATCGGTAGTGTTTGTATTGGTTGCTATCAAGTTAAGCTGCCAAATTAAATCGTACTCAGGAAGAGACAAATCCACTGCGGGGGTTGCTTGGGGACCATGAAAAGAACCTATAACGGTGACGTTCCCATGTTGATCCACATGTGTGCGGATCATTTCTTCGTAACCTAAATTCGACCCCACGCTACTATCTAGGGATGCGGCACCGTTAGTACCTGAAAAGAGTGAGGGGAGTAGCATCCCAAAAGTGCCAATGAAACTGGCAAAAGTGAAAAGTAAAACTAAATTTAAACTATTAAACTTTTTATTCTGGAGCGAGAGAGTCCTCCATACTTGGTTGATATATGTCATATATTTCACCCTGAAAATTAAAAATGATTATGAAACTAACCGTTAGTATTTTCTATTCCTTCAATATTCTATAAAAGTGTTCTTTCACGTGAACGGTATTATTTTATGAACTACCATTATGGGGATTGAAATATAAAGCCCCCTATAAAATGCGCATTCGATTGGACCTCTAAAAAAGGAGGAGTTTGCGTTAAGGGGATGAATATGATTATTGTCGGAAAAAAAAACTAATATATAAAAATCGGGTTGGATTGTAGAGATAGCTGGAGGGGTTTTATACTATATTATTCGAATAATTAAAGTAATAAAAAATATTTGGGATAAAGTTGTGGATTATTTAATAAATGGGGGGGATTGGGTCGGTCTTTTTGCAAAAATATTGAAAAATTCGTCTAAGCGCTCTTCCACTTTCGATTTGGGAAGATTTTTCAATTGGGTAGGGACGTAATCACAGTTTCTAATGAGAGCACTAGGTGTTTGGAATAATTCGCACCAATTGTGGAAAGTAGTTTGATAGTCAGGGAGCCGCTTCTTATTACAATAATTCGTACAACCTTCGCATCGTGATTTCATACTGTTACCTATGAATACTTAGATTTTATAGCTACAGAATATCTGAGTATGATAGCCCAAAGTTCGATTTAAGCGTCTTCATCGCTGGAATTTGTGTCTTGCTCGGGGGGTTCAGGGGGTGTTTCAGGAGGTTCTTTGATATCTTCGTAGGAATAATCGTCAAATTCATTCTCGGATCCCGTGAAAAAGTCCTTTATTGCACCAAAAAGTGATCTGAATTTAAATTTTATTCGAGATAAACGTGATTCTTTATATAAAGGAGGATATTTACTAAATTTTGACTTCTCTGAAGATTTAGAGGTGAATCTATCGCTCTTCATTAAGTAAAATGCCATGAGGATCGCGCAGAGCACACATAGGAGACCTGCGGAGAATAAAATAAGGAAGATATTCAGCTTATCATTCCAGTCCGTGGGAAAATCAAGTAACTTTAGGAATTGAAGCATCATTGAAATTACCTATTATTGGTTCTTTTATAGTTTATGAGAGCTGGATTTGGGCTACGTCATTCTCATCAAATCGGATACGGAAGTTTTTGCCGACCTTGGACTTGAGCCAGACGAGGGGGGCGTCGTTTTTGATGCCGACATGTGCTCGAACCATGTAATTCCATTTGATTGTTGCGAATTCATTTAGTGCTACATCAAAGGGAACCCATTGTTCATAAATAGGGATGTAGATTTCAGCCCACGCATGTAAGCTGGAAGTTTCTCTGTCTGTGAGGAGTAATCCTAGGACACGTCGTGCGGGGATCTTATTAATCCGACAGAGGGTGATGAAGAGGTCAGAAAATTCATCACAATCCCCTTTCCCTTCTTTTAAGGCTTGCCGAGCACCTATTCGATGGTCTAAATTTTCGCGGAATTTAATATTATCATGTACAAATTGGAATGCACTTCGGAGGTATTTGAGGACATCATCACCCGATTCACTTCGGAGGTTTTGGGCAATGTCAATGAGATCAGGATCGCGGATTTCCCAAAATTTGGCACCCCTACAATACTGTGTTATGAACGTGTTTGAGTATCGATCGAATTTAAAGTTGAGAATTGGGAATTTGAGACTGTGATTGGTGAAAAGAAGTGTTGTTCTGAACTGAAATTCATCGCCTGCCTTTAAGACAGGGAGTTTGATGAACCCCGCATAATTTTTCTCGCCGGTTTCGCGAACTTGGAACAAGGGCTTCTTCTGTGTCACATCAACATCCTGGTGTGCACTAGCCCCATAGAGACTCCAGGTCAAATATCCCGCTTGCAGCATCCCCGATTCAATATACAATGTATTAGCGAGATCCACTTGGATTTTCATGGTAGCTCAAGTTCTTGAAATTGATTTTTATTTTATCAATAATTATTACAAATTACCAATTAATTTATTCGAAATCATACTCCAAAACAAGCTAGGTGAACTGTTTGATCATTTTATTCTGTGGAGCAGGCTGGAAGACGGCTGCAGATCGTATTAGGCGGCGGGTTACAGATTTTGAGTATCGAATGCAGGATATGGATCGTCCCTTGGTTGATCAAGTGGCAGATGTTAATGTGATTATACCCACGATGGAGAAGATTACCAAGGAAATTATTGAAGCCGCACCAAATTTAAAACTAATCCAGCAATTTGGTATCGGTCTTGAAGGTGTGGATAAAATTGCCGCAAAAGAACGTGGGATTTACGTTGCTAATTGTGCCGGTGCTAATGATGTGACGGTAGCCGAATCAGCGATTTTTCTCATGCTGGCATTATCCCGACGACTAAACGAGATCCAAAGTTCTTTTAAAAATAAGATACTAGGACACCCTATTGGGACCGAATTGATGGGAAAAACTTTGGGCATCGTTGGATTAGGGGCTTCCGGAAAGGAATTGGCCAAACGGGCATATCATATGGGCATGAAAATAATAGCTACAAAACGTGTTGTAGATGAGGATTTAATATTAAAATATAATTTGGAGTTCCTAGGAGGAGCGCAAGACCTTCCAACTCTTTTAGAGAAATCAGATTATGTCTCACTGCACACACCCTTGACTGAAGAAACTCGAAGTCTGATTTCTGAATCAGAATTGAAACAAATGAAATCCACTGCTTTTCTGATTAACGTGAGTCGGGGACCCATAATCAATAAACTGGCCTTGTTAAAGGCATTACAGAATAAGTGGATTGCTGGCGTAGGATTGGATGTTTATTGGCTAGAACCAGCTGATCCGCAGGATCCCATCTTTCAATTTGATAATGTAATAACCCTACCTCACATTGCAGGTTCCTCACAGGAAAGTTTTGATCGGATAGAAGATATCCTCGTTGGCAATATCTTCCGTATAGCAGAGGGAAAGAAACCAGTAAATATAAAAAATTAAGGATTTTAGACCTTTGCAGCGATGAATATCATTCCGAAGAGTTGGCGTACTCGATCTTGAATATTTAAATTGTCAATTTTCTTCCCTAAGTCGTCTAATTTATCAAGTTTATTAACTGCGGATTCCATTGTGCTTTGCCAATTAGCTTGTGTGGCAGAGGTGATGGATGTCACAAGGGGCTCAAGAACAGGGAAAATCTGGTCAAAGGCAGCATCTTTAGCCTCCGTAGCAAGCTGCTTGACCTCCAGTAAAATCCTTTCGAATATTTTCTTGATGACCTTTTCACGAGCACATGATACACTTTTTCGGCTGACGAAGTGCCAGGCATAAATAATTTCGCCAAAGGCTTGCTTTTCCCAGGGTTTCACGTAAATTAACGAGTAGGAGGGGTCACCAATGCAAGAATACGCGAGCCAAGTAAAGTCGGACCCATATTCTTCAGTCCTACTTAATAAATTAAAGACGAGATTTTTTGCAATTAATTGTGCTTCACCCAATGCCCAGCCAGAGATTATGGATGAGTAGAATGCGTAAGCATATTCTAAAGCCGCGAAGTCAGAGACAGACCATAGTGGGGATACAAAAAAGCAAGAGCCCGCTCTTAGAAAGGCGGTTCCGAGAGCTGCACTCAAACATGCGTTGGTGAAAATTAGAGGGTTGGACCATAGTTTCAGATGAGATATTTCCAAAGCAGTTAGGCGAGAATCCGTTAAAATTAGACCGCTTCGCCGAGGTAACATAGGATCCAAATAACCATGACCTGAATAATGGATGATATTCGGTCCCCGGTTGATATTCATGATCACATCATGTTCCCGGGCATCCCAACCCTCAATGGTCTCGATTTCGAACCCTTTCAGGCGTTGACGGAGCTGCACCAGTTCTTTAGAAGCATCGGGCAAATCTAAAGTGGGATTAGCTATTAAGAGGATTTTCAGGCGCTCTTTTGGAATGGCCGAAATGGAGACTGACAAGTTGGCAAGTAGTGCGGTGGAATTCTGATCAAGTCCGCTAATACGCCCAAAACCGTATTTCAAGCTCCAAAAAATATTGTTGTCATGGATGAGCTCGATTGGAATACCGCTTCGGATGGTGAAGTATGCAATGTTAGTTGGAGTAAGAATAGCTAAAAAGTCGTTTATAGCTGGTGTTATTAAAGCTTCATGAAGTTCAATCCCAAACTCCTTGAGAGGTTTGTAAGGATTTAATCCCCCAGCAATCACACCATCAATGCTCTCGATAAATCCCTGAGCCAGAGTTTCTAGCCTTTCTGATGTTGGTCGAATTGGGATCAATGGTCCATTTTTATAAAAGGCGTAGTTTCCAGCCATAAGCAGATTGCAGCGACGTTGTTTCTTATTTTCCTCCACCATCGACTCACATAGGATTACAGAATTAAACACAACTTGTTCGAGGAAACCCCAATTTTCATAATAAACCTGAATAAATTCTTTGAAAAATTTAAATGAAAAATCGATAACGACTTTCAGGTAATCTGGTGAGTGGATTTCCTCACCCACCAATTCCTTGTTAAGGAAATTTTCATAGAGCTTGGCTGTATTCGAGTCTATTTTCGTTAAAACCGATAGGAGGGTCGGTTTATCGGGGCTACTAGAGAGGGATTTCGCTTGTAAGCTACCTTCAAAACCCAAGCTGAAAGCTTTCAGAGTTTCCATAATTTTAGCGATTTTAATTGCCAAGTCAAATTCATCAGCATAATTTATTGCATAATCCGTATAGCCAAGCGCTTTTAGTTGGTCGGCAATTTTCGACATAGATTTTGAAGAAAAGATGAGGGCTAGGGGGCTTTTTCCCTTAAAGTCCTCGATTAATTCCTTATAATCTTGTAGCTCGGAACCTGATTCAGAGTATAAAATGACAGGGGCTTGTAAATACCGAGCGAGAGGATTGATAATCGCCGCAACACAAGGATCGTCCGGAATGACTAATAAATATTCAGAGGCGGGACGATCATGTTTTGAAATTATCTCTTGCCGATAGAAAATCTTTCTAAATTCCATGGGGGCGTTTTTTAAATTTGGAATTGCGTGGATCTTAATGATATTTTTGATAACTTCGAGGATACCTGGATCCACTTTTTCTCTACCTAATGTCACTCGTTTTGCAATTTCTTCTTTCCGAGCTTGAAGTTCCTTGAAATTTTCTAGTTTTGTGAAAATATAGAAATCGAGTTCAGTTAATTCACTCCCTCTATCCAAAAGCAGAATAATAAGCTGCTGAATATCTTCAATCCGAGGTACGCCAAAGAGGCAGATTTTATCCAGCTCGCGGAGAGAGAGGAGGTAATCGTAAATGGATGAATCAAGGGGTTCATTTTCCGTATACCACATAATTGGATTAAAAACATTCAAGCGTCGTGTAAAGGAGGTCATTGCGGCAAAGTGTTCTCGCTTTTCTCCGAGATTTACCGCACTGGCAAGTGCACAAGGCCAATATTCTTCCGAATCAGGTACTATAAAACAAATATCATTCATATTTCGTTCGGGAATAAAAATAAAGCGCAATTCAAGGCGAAATTGGTTGGTCGTCCCATCGAGGGTGAATTCTATAGTAGGGAAAACTCTCTTTTGATGTTTCCAAGTAGAAGTATCTTCAACTGAGTTAGAAATTATCTCTATTTTATCTGCTGAATTAGATTCTTGTGGGACAGAAATCTCGATGATTTTAGTACGATTATTTTGGTAGACAGTAGAAGCAAGTAGTTGCATATGAGACGCCAATCGATGGTGAGATTCGCCGTACCATATATTCTGCGTTCCAAGTTCATTTCCCTTCATTTTCTCGGGATGTGGGGCATATTTAAGCCCTTTCTTCAGGAACCCTGCAGTAGTTTTTGCATTTAATATCCACTGAAGTTTACCTTTTTTACCACCCTCAACTTTGAAACTAATATTCATTCCAAAGATAGAGAATTGGGATTTTTTGAGATAGAATACATCCATATCCCGTTGTATTTCAGCCCCACCCGAAGTGGAGTAAGTCAGTTCGGCAAAATCGATCAGTTTTCGTTTCGAAACATGCGCGCGTAAGGTTTTATCATAAGCAAAACCCTCCCGGAGACCAACTTGGTCCGATTCAGGCCAGTGATACTTAACAGTCTTAACTTTTGGCTCGACTGTGGCATCCTTAAACTTTAAAGGCTCATGCGATCCACTTTCTGAAATAAAATTTAAAGTTTCCTCAACTTCGAACTGATCCCCGTACCAAGTTTCTTCTATCTTAGTGATTAGTCCTTTTTCAACAATAATTCGTCCATTCGAGCAGGAGATTTTATTCATGAGATTCCCACCTATTGTTTTAATCAAAATATTAGATGTGATTTTCCATATTAGGTTTTTTATTAAAGTTTGAATTTTATATTTCAAAAGAGATTATAATTATTAAATAATAAAAATTAAATGGAGAAAATGGTAATGCTGACTGCAGAAATAATTCTTCAGAAAATCGAACGCAATATGGGAAAAATAAGGGGGTATGGTGTAAAAAATTTAGGAGTATTTGGATCTTACGTTAGAAATGAGCAAAACACTAACAGTGACATTGATTTTTTAGTGGAATTTGAAACTGGAAAGAAAAATTTTGATAATTATATGGATCTTAAACTCTTTTTAGAGGAACTTTTTGAGGATAAAATCGATCTTGTAATAAAAGAAAGCAATAAAACCTGCTCTGAAAGAATATATACTTGGAAGTGTTCGTTTTGTATCAGCATTCTAAGGCATTTTTTGATGACATTCTTGAAGCAATTCGCAAAATTGAAAAGTATTCAAAAGATTTGACGTTCAAAAAGCTAAAAGAAGATGAAATGGTACAAGATGCAATTGTTAGAAATTATTGGGGAAGCCGTTAAAAATATTCCAATCATCATTAAAGAAGAAAATCCAGAGATTGAATGGAAGAAAATATCAGGACTTAGAGATATTCTCATTCATGCATATTTTGGAATAGATTTAGAAATTATCTGGGGAATTATAACAGAAAAACTTCCACCTTTGAAGAAAAAGGTATTGAAACTTATTAAATCAGGTTAATTCATCCATTTGATAAAAAATTCAATAATCTCTATTCGGTGATTTTTATGAGTTTAGAGTTCAAAAAAAAAAAGAAATTAGAGATGGATTTCTTGCGCAAAAAAGCTACGTGTGCTGTTAAAATTTGGCGAACAAAAGATACATTGTGAATTTGTAGAGCCCACTGAATAAGTTGATCTCCAAGTTATCCTGAAGGTATAGGTCCCCGCAACTAAAGGTTCAGTAACAAACTCTAGGACCAGACCACCTCCGCTTTCAAAAGACGCGCCGACAGCACCATCTGAGGAGGTTTCAACATATTTAAGGCTTATTGTTTCACCATTCATCGTTAGATTGACTTGAAATCGGGTTAACCCGTCATGGCCTGAGAAGAGATAGATGATATAAGCGGTAGTAAATCGAACTACCAAGTAAGAAGCTCCACCTGTTGTTATGTTTAGCTGAGTGTCAGCAACTTGACTGGGGGATGTAGAACCATCGTTTAAAACTGCAATTGTTCTAAAACTGGAAAAATTTGTCTGAACGATTGCGCCTGGAGTCGGAAGAATATAGATTAATCCGTAACCCAGTGCAACACCTGCTACCATCGCTATAATTATGCCAGCAGCAATTCCTTTTCCCATATTTGCAACTCCATATTGATTTTAATTAGAATTATTATGTATGTTTAATATCTAAAACAATTAATTATTGATTTAAAGCTGTTTAATAGTGGTCAAAGTGAAACTAGAATTCAAAAATACAGTCCTACTTGTAGAGGATGTTGATGATTCAAAGCGTTTTTATGTTGAAATTTTAGGGCAAGAAATATCAGAAGATTTCGGGAGATATATCGGTTTTAAAGGAGGTTTCGGAATATGGCTATCGGATTTTGCACACAAACTAATTTTTAATGGAAAGGATGAACCAATAATTCCTACTAGGAAGCATGTTGAACTATATTTTGAGAGTAACGATTTAACTTCGATTTATGAGCAATTAAAAATGAAAAATATAGAGTTTATTCATCCGATCCGAGAGCAACCATGGGGACAACGGGTATTGAGGTTTTATGATCCAGATCAGTATATAATTGAGGTAGCTGAACCCCTTTGGGTGGTAGTAATTCGGCTTCACAAAGAAGGTAAATCAATTGAAGAAATAGCCGATAAGACAACCATGCCTTTGGAGGAAATAACGACTATATTAAAAAAAAGGGGATGAAAGGTTTATTCTATTTCAGTGAATGATTTAGAAAGCAGTTCATTTAGCTTAAATGCATCAATGAGTGGATCTTTCAGATATTTCTCAATTAATTCTTTCAATTCATCTTCTAGACTTCTCAGTAGAAGCTTGATAATACACACATCGAGGTCAGTGTAGAAACAGAGAATACCTTTGCCGATCGCTGCGATACGAACTTTTCCCTCATCGAATTCAAGGGTCATAAAATTTAATCCATTCAATTCTAACTCTTGTCCAAGGTTTTGATTCGCGATAAAACTATGGCTGGCAATAGCTCCAAGTTCATCAATCTCGACCAAATACTCTAGGGACTGAGAGGCATGAGCTATGGTAACCCCTGCCCGATCCGTTAGTATAATTTTCTTGATCCCTGGTTCCGTTTTAAGCGCCTTTTCTAAAAGCTCATGTATTTCATCAAATGCCTTTAAATCCATATCTGACCCTTATTTTATTCCATTTTTCACCTATACTTCGTGTAATACTGTACCTTTCAAATAAATACATTCATGCGTTCTTAATTAAACTAATTTCACTTTGATGAAGAGGAGTTCCGTGATTTTAAGCATAATTTTTTGGATTAAGTGAGTAAACCTCAGCGGAAATAGACATTTTTACAGCAATTATATATCACCCATCAATATTCTGAGGGGAATGTGAGGGTTTAAAAGAATAAAAATGGAATATTATAATGGTCAAG
>JAEOSY010000469.1 GCA_016840125.1 Candidatus Helarchaeota archaeon
AAAAGAATTTTCTGAATACGTTGGCTTGCCTTATGAAGTTCTTCCAGTTGGATTGGATTTCTTAAGTTTATACCTCAAAGAAATTGTAATGGAATGGAAGGTGAGAGAAACCGCTTCAAATTCAAGGGAGAATGGTAATGACAATTCAAACCTCGGAGTTTTATTAGATAGTTTTAAAATCGACACAAGCCCGTCTATAATAGAGGGTGAGAAGCACCAGGTTATGTTATTGTTTATGGAATGGGACGATAAAATTGGACCTATGTTAATCGAGCACTACCCTGAAGGAGTTAAACCACAAGCCATAATAGAAAGCATAGGCTTTCAACTATTTAGTGGCGTGGAGTCTATATATGGTCAATATAAAATTCAGAAGGGGCAAGGAATATTGTTAACCATTGAGAATTTTAAGCAAAAGGGTTATATTTTCTTTGATGCGTTGTATGATAGGGAGGCTCGGGGGCGGGAACGACCGTTCATGCTCGGGGTCATTGCTCCCAAGATAAATTATTTCGAATCTCTACGAATTAAAGAGATTTTCAAAGTTATTGCTGAAAAAATAAAAAAAGATTCGAATTGGACCATTAAAAACTGTTGGGAGAAGGTTTCACAGATTCTATCAACTCCTATGATTTAGAGATATGGGATTTTTCTATGGTTCAGAAGCTAAAATTTATTTGTTTATTGAATTTTAAATCATATAGAAATTATTAGGATGCATTTTTTATGGCGACTTCGGAAGATCTCAGGATTGCGGAGCATAAGAAGGACATTTATAAATGTACCCGCTGTGGATATTGTAGGGAAATGGTTAGGGAGCGGGACCATACGTTTCGTATTTGTCCTGTTCGTGAAAACACGGCTGGATTCGAGTCTTATACAAGTAAGGGAAAGATGATGTTGATGCGAGCAGTGCTCGAGGGCGATCTCGAGATTACGCCACGAATTGCAGATATTTTCTTTACATGTACAACGTGCGGAAGTTGTCGCGTACATTGTCCCGTGGATCTCGCAACCACCGACATTTTCGAAGTATTTCGTTGCGATTTAGCAGATCAAGAGCTCTCACTTCCCCAACATATCGTGATGGGCGAAAATGCGGTCAAGAAAAAGAACCCTTATGGCGAAGCACAAGCAAATCGAATGGATTGGATAGAAAATGCGCCTGAAGTTGGGAAAATCGCACCAATCGCATATTTTGTGGGGTGTACTTCTTCGTTCAGGCAGAAAGAAATAGCTTTGGCAACCTATCAAATTCTTAAAAAGGGTGGTCTTGAGTTTACCATGCTAGGTCCAGAGGAGTGGTGCTGCGGCTCCCCTTTATTCCGAACAGGACAAATTGAATCTGCGAAGGAGCTGGCAGAACATAATATTGAGAAGTTACGAGAGCTGGGGGTAAAAACCATTTATTTTTCCTGTGCCGGTTGTTTTCGCACCTTTCAGACCGATTATCCCAAGTATTTTGGTAAATTAGGAATTAAAGTTGAGTCTATTTCCAAGCTGATTTTATCCTTGATTAAAGAGGGGAAATTGGATTTAAAGGCTGAACCCCCCCTTAAAATTACCTATCACGATCCGTGTCATACGGGGCGTATGACGAAGCGTCCCGATTTTAAAACACCTCGAAAGGTAATAAAGATCCTTCCAGGAGTCACTTTAGTGGAAATGCGAAGCATCCAAAAAGGGAGCATGTGCTGCGGTGCAGGAGGAGGGGTGAAGGGAGGGTATCCAGACCTTGCAATAAAGATTGCTGCAACCCGAGTCCAGGAAGCTCTTCCATTAGAGGTTGAGTATTTATTATCAACATGTCCTTTCTGTAAGAGAAACTTGGGGGATGCACAATTAACGAATAACTATCCGATTAAGGTAATTGACTTAACAGAGTTAGTTGCTCTGCGACTAAAATAAAAAAAAAGTATGAATTAAATTCCGAGTTTTTTGCGTTTCGCCTCGATATGCGCGAGAATGGCATCAGCCGCCTTGATGGGGTCGGGTTCAACGCTGAGCACGCCCCCCGTCACATCAGGACATTCCTCAGTCAGCAGTTTCACAAGGTTGGGACCACCAGTCACGGTTGGTATAGGGTTCACATAGGTATAAAGTCCTAGAGCTAAAGCGAAGATGGCATCGATCGTGGCTTTTTGTTCCATGTATTCCGGAGCAGCGGCAGCTACGGGGAGGTCGGGAATTGGGACATCACCCAAGGCACCAGAGATGGCAGCTAAGAGATCTGCGATGCGACCTGTATCAGTGCAAGTTCCAAAGCTCAAGATGGGTGGAACTCCGAGTTTTTCACACACAGCTTTCAAACCAGGACCTGCTAAATCTTTCGCGAGCGGATCACAAAGCCCCGCGACCTGTAGACCCGCACTCCCACAACCCATAGAGAGCACTAGAATATCACGTTTGATCAGTTCAGAAGCAATGCGCACTGTATGCACATCTTGTCCCCAATCTCTCAATGTGGTGCAAGAGACGAGACCAACCACGCCTCGGATAGTACCATCTTTAATGAGATCCAAGAGCGGATCAAGAGAGCCCCCGAGTGCGGCAAGGATACTCTCAGCGGAAAATCCGACCATTGCCTCAATCGTTGGTAGACCCGTGATAGGCTCCACATTAGCTCTGCGATCTTTGTAATTATCGATTGCCATCTGGAGGAGTTGGGCTGCTTGTTCTTCCGCTTTCTCTGGAACGTAATTGAGGCGATCCTCAACACCCTCAAAGGCAACGACGCCACTCACAGGGATCAGTTTGAATTTGTACTTCTCAGCATAAAATGGGTCAACGGGCATACTACAGTTCATGTCGCAGGCGAAGAGATCGACACAGCCGCTGGCTAGAACTGCCTCTTGCATGATCCAATTTCCTGTGTAACCATAAAAGACATCGTCCATCTCCCATCGTTGAATCATCTCCTGCCCAGTTTCAATATTGGCAATAATCCGTAAGCCCTTGGCTCCAACTGCCTTGGCCTTTTCTTGCCATTCGGGTTTTCGGGCTAGTAGAATCATTGCAAACCCAAGAAACGGTTCATGACCATTAACCATCGCATTCACATAGTCAGGATCCAGCACGCCGAGATCTACTCGCATTTTATGGGGTCTCGGGATGTTAAAGAGGATGTCTTGACAAAACTCATTGACAATCTGACTTTCATAGGCCATGGCAATTCCAAGCCGCATCGCTTTGAGCGCTAAGCTAACATAGTATCCATCCACATTCGTGAGGCAGGAACTTGTGGAGTACATGATTTCGCCGTGAAGCCCCCCAGGAAAGATGTCGAGCTTCTTCCAGAGGTCCTTTCGTTCTTGCGTTGCCAAAGCTTCAACAATTTTACTGGGTTCATCATATTTCCCATTGTAGTCAGCTTCGACGAAGTCACATAATCGAATTGCGAGATCCGCTGTTGAACCGCCAGTATCCAAACCTAATCGTTTAGCGAACGATTTGAGTTTCTCAACTTCTTTGATTTCAAACGGAGTTTCGCCCTTGGCAGTTGCACGGAGGGTTTTGATCGTTTTTTCGCAATGATAATGATAGGTGGAAGCACCCATCACATTCCGGAGTAGCATTTTCCGCATCGCCATCCCGTCAGCGGTTATTCCACAAACCCCACGTTTATCTTTTGAAGCATCGGATCTACAGGGACCATTTGAACATAGATCACAGCGATTTCCCCCTAAACAAAAGGGGCAACGCCTATCTGGGTCGCCGCCCATTCCTTGGGCAACATATCGATCCCAGATATTATTCATATTATCCTTTTTCAGTCGCTTATATAGTTTCTGTACTGATTTATGAAAAGAAATTCTATCGCCTTCCATTTCAATTTCTCCTATTGATAATTTTCTATTAATTAACACTGTTAAAGTTCATATAAAAAAATGGTCGAACTAGTTTGTATTCTTGCTTTAATCACTATATAAAAGAATAGGCAAGTTTTTCTTGGATTCAATTCCAAATTACATCCATAGACAACGGATTGAAGTTGGAATGACTAAAATCCTCCTTTTCGCGGCTTCTTCAAGGGAGTAATTTTTCACAGTTAGGATGACGGCTTTAGTTAATGATTTTTCAATTAAATTAACAATCACATTAATCGGTCTCTTATCTGAATTCAATTGTTGAGATATGAAGAAAAAGGCTTTAATTGGATACTAATACATATATGTTAATTGCGAAGAATAGGCTGTTATTGGGTGTCGGTATGAAAAATTGGATGATTACATTAGAAGGGAAGTTGCCAATCGAGGCAGATGATGTACAATTTGTATTTCAGGATATTTCTAATATTAATTCGAAGGCGTTGAAGCCTGCTTTTTTTGAAGCTATCTTTAAGCAGATAGAGAGCAATCCCAACTATACAGCACTTGAGAACGTGAAGTATGTAATTGATAGTGAAGGTAAATCGCTTCCGCATCAGGGTTGTACAGTTATTTTTTATAAAGAGAAGGAGACTAAACAGAGGGCAATTGCATTCTATCAATTAGAAGACGGAAACCTTTTACCTATTGGGGTCTGGCCGGAAGAGTTTGCAAAATCCATTAAGAGTGATTTTAGCTATGTATTACTTTCAATTGGGAAATTATTAACAACCCCCAACGAATTTGAAGACGTAAGTCTAGTTCTTCCAATAAAGTTGGGGCAAGAACCAGGAGATGTACCAGAGAAAGTTCTGTGGTCCGCGCTTCTTGAAGGTGAAGAGCCAGGCCCTGAAGATGACTGGGTTCTCGAGTTCGAAGATTTAAAATATGGGTTGGAACGGCCGAAAGTGATTCAAAACCACCTCATTATGGCTCTTCTTAAGATTCGGGAGAAGCATAAGCATTATCAAGTTATTAAACAAATAAAAGAAGTTAAGTCAAACGTGAATGAATTTATTCCGATAGATCAGTGTTTCATAATAAATATTTTCACTCTGGATGAGGGAGTGTTCGTTAACCTTCTTCTCCATATGAAAAAGGATGGGAATTTCGAACTGATTGGGATGTGGCCCCCACCAGTTGTGGAAACCTACAGGAAAAATAAAAGTTTGATAGATATGATGATTTTTCAGATTGTTCAGGCTCCAGAAACTTTTAAAAGAGTTGACGTGTTTTATAAAATCGATCTGGGAGAGGAATTAGCTTCAAGCGAAGCAACCCGGTGGATGGCCAAATATGAAGGAGAGGAGCCGAAAGAAGCAGTAAATTTTATCGATTCACGAACAGTAATACCGGATGTTACAGTAATTGGTAAGTATTTCAACCAACTGAAAGCAGCAGTGGAACAACATGACCATTACAAATCATCAGAGGAGATTATTGGATTCCAATCACCTCAAGGTGATCAGTTACAGCAAGCTGATTTTTCTTTCTTCGTGGCTACACAGAAAGATGAAAAGAAATGGGGCCTGCTTTTCAAGCGAGAGGACAGTGATAGTTACGCGTTGCAAGGGATTTTTGATGAAAGCTTTCTTAGCGGGTATTATACCGATGATAAGGTGCTGTTTGAATTCCTTGAATCAATTTTAAAGAACCCTGAGTCCTTTAAAGACGTGAAAGTGAATTTTCCGTCTTAAAATTTCATATTCCTATAAACTTACTTTGATTTTTAAGCAGTTTTTGGTGTGGTTAGTGGATTTCATTACGCACGGATTAGTCTCGTATTTGATTGGTCGAAGCTTTGGAGACAACTACGCGATTTTTGCAATTGTTATGGGTATTCTCCCCGATTTTGATATTCTGCTTGTTCCGTTTGGTCGGAAATATAATAATTTAACCTTATACCACCGAGGTGGAGTGCATTCGCTACTCTTTCTCGGAATTGCCACCTTAATAAGCGCACCCCTCGCTAATTTGGTTGCACCTGGAAATCTGTTAATATATTTCGGAGTGGGATTTCTATGCGCGTGTGTGCATTTATTCTGTGATGTGATTACCACATTTAATATCCGTCCCTTCTGGCCTTTCAACAAAAAACCAATGAAATGGGACATCACGGAATCAGTTAATCTCATGGGAATCGTTTTCACGGCAGTAACAGGATTGATATTGTATGATTCCTATTGGGTTTCCTTTACCCCCGAATTTTACATATATCTTATGATAACAGAAGTGCTCCTGGTTGGCTTTCTTTTAGCGCAGCTCATCTCAAAGTTATTCGTGTCACACAGACTAAAGTCTCAAGGTACTTTCCAAACGATTCCTACGATGACGCCGTTTTCATGGAAGGTAGTTCAGAAAGAAACAAATGACCAAGTAATGAAGGTAAAGTTTGCAAACTATAATATTTTTAGTAGGAAGCCCCCCAATTTCACAGAGTATACAATCAAGACAACGCCTACTACGCCCCCAATTGAGTCAAAAGCCCAAGTAATCTCGTTTACTTTTCAGCTCCCCGAGGTGAAAAGACACCTATGGCGGGTTCACAATCCTTTATTTTGTGTAGAATCTTCAGAAAAATCTTGGAAAGTCTATTGGTTTTCAGCAGAAAGACGGAGTTTCAATTGTACATTTGCCTTACAAGTAGATCTGGAGACCTCTGGTAAATATTCAGTTAGTTCTAAGTTTCTTCGTTTGAAAAATTGTAACCAGAATAAGTGAGTCTTAAAAATCGGATTTGATCAGCTCAATTACAGAATGAAACATGGGGATTACACCATCATAGCTGACATAACCTAACCCTTTCAGTTTCTTAAGAATCAATCTGACACCTTCGAATTTCTCAGAGCAGATATTATTCAATTCTTTATAGCCTATTTTGCTAGCGTTATCCTTCAGAGTTTGTAAGAGAAATTTTTCATCTGCAGTTAATTCAGACACATTCATCGCCTCGTGCAATTTTGTTTTCAACTAAAATAACTTATTACTTTTATTTCTATTGCACATAAAATTCGAAAATAGTGCCCTTTTCGAAAAAAAAGTAAAGGTTTTTTATCCACCATTTACTCTACTAATTTAAAGGTACTGAATTGGAATCAAAACGGTGATGTATCGTATCGAATAGTTTAAGACTCCTCTCATTCAAGGATCGGGAACTTTTCGACGTGATTTCGAAGGGGTTAATGAAAGCACAGGAATCTATTATAATTGGGACGTATAACCTCCAAGACATCAGAATTCAATTAGGGAGCCGAAGTACCTCACTCTCGGAGGTTTTAATCCAGAAAGCGAAGAGGAATGTGAAAATCCTCATCTGTCTTGCGGCGTTCATGCATAAATCCCGAATTATCAACAAATTAAGAACGCACCCAGTCGCTCATAAGCTGGCCATACGGTTTTGTCGCCGGATGCACTTCAAGACGATTATAGTGGACTTAAAATATGCGTATATTGGTACTGCGAATATATCGGGAGCAGGTATTGGCTTAAAATCGCAACAACGGCGGAACTTTGAGTTAGGATTTGTTACACGTGACGTTGAATTGATAGCAGATGTGGGCTCAACGTTTATGGAAATATTTAACGGGAAATATTGTGAAAGATGCCATTTCTTTAAAAATTATCGTCTCCAAGACTCCTGCCGTGGCATTTTGTGGAATTGTATATAGAATTTTTCTTTTTTCAAGTAGCAATTCCATCAAAAATTATTAAATTAGGTATGGAATATAATAGTTAATATAAAAAAATAGCCAATTTTGAGGTTTAAGAATGACCCGAATTAAATGGTTGACACATGCCTGTTTTCGAATAACGACGAATACTGGGTACGTCATTTATACAGACCCGTATAAGATTGAATCTGGCGAGACCCCAGCGGACATAATCCTCGCAAGTCATGATCATTTTGACCATGCAGATGGGAAGAGTATAAAGAATATTATCCAAGAAGATACGGTTGTAATTTGCCCAAAAAGTTCGAGCTCAAAGCTAGCAAAATTTAACGCGAAGGGAATCGATCCCAATGATTCTTTGGATATTGAGGGCATTAGGATCACCGCAGTCCCAGCCTACAACCCGAATAAGGCATTCCATCCAAAGGGCAATAAATGGATTGGCTTTATTATTGAAGTGGACGGGAAGCGAATCTATCATGCAGGCGATACAGATGTAATTCCGGAAATGAAAAACGTGAGTGACATTGATGTCGCCTTAATACCTGTGGGGGATACATATACGATGGGATTCAAGGAAGCTGTTGAATGTTTGAATATTATAAAACCTAAGATCGCAGTTCCGATGCACGATTGGGATAAAGACCTCAATGAATTCAGTAAAATGGTATCCAGTACAGATTCAGGTGTGAAAGTCGAGATTCTCAAAGGAAAAGATCTAGAGATTTAATTTATTTTTTTATTTTATGGTTCAAAGGTTATGATCAGACCGCCTATCGCCAACTCGGGCATTATCCTTCCGTTGAAAAACCCTTCGTTGCTAGTTCTTCCACAAGTAATACGAAGAATTGCCAATCTTCCCATTTCTAGTGAAGCCAAAATTGTTATTGATGGGAGTGACCCCAAGATTAGTGAAAAAGTCTGGACGTTGGTCTCGAAATATGACCTAAACTACTTGCATATCACAGGAAATAAGCACGTCGCTATAGATAGGGGTATAAAAGAATTACTGGAGCAATCTAGGATCGATGCCGCGATTATCCTGGATGATGATAGCTTGATAGATGCCCGATGGGTTACGAGAGCGACTAGACTCCTTTCACAACATGATATTGTGTGGGGGTTTGGTGTTTGTAAGGATCCGGGTGTCATAGCTGGTTTTGTGAATATAGATTTAAACATCATGGTTGCCTTGCTCGACCGCGAATATTGGCTTGAGTCAGGGGTCTATGCCTTCAGACTTGATGCATACCATGATGTGGAGGGATTCGGAGAGCGAGGTATCAATACCCTATCCGATGACCATGCTCTTATGATTCGTTTTTCCCAGAAGAGCAGAACATTAGAGGTTAATCCAGCTCTCCATCATCGCCTCCTTAACCATCGAGGCCTTCTGGCATGGTTCAAGCAGAAAATCCGCTGGATGGGTGAAATTCTCCTTATATCCCATCGAAATGTCTTTCTTTCTTTACTCTCAATTCCATTGGCACTAACCTCACCGCTACTGATGTGGAAAGCAGCTAGGATTACCAGATTATCTTTTCCAAGAAGAAGTTTTTTTACTGCGCCATTTGTGTTTGCAGCGTACACGCTTGCAATGCTTATTGCCTACCGTAGGATTGCACGAGGTAGGGGAATTAAATGGCAAGGACAGATATATCATTACAATTTACCAAAAGAATAAAAATTAAGCTTCGATTTTTCTTAATTTTTCTAATTTTTCAATCAATTCTTCGAGTTTTTTAGTGAAGGTTTTTTCTAAGGGGTGTCCCTCGGATGTTCCTTCGCAGGAAGGAATTGAGCCGAAGGGATTGCCAGTTTCATTGAAGGCGCGCGCCCTACAGCCACCACATATTTTGGAGTACAGACAATCTTTACACTTTCCTTCTTCAACAGTCCTGTTCCGAAATTTTAATACGGTTTCATTATTTTCCCAGATGTTTTTCAAACCATCAGTTAAAATATTCCCTAATTCCATTCTTAAAAACGAGCAGGGTAGTAGTTGTCCATCATAATTCATTTGGATATATTCTGTACAACACGTACAGCCTTCGGTAATGCCTAACTCGAGAGCTTTATGTTTAGTTTTATTCCAGAATTCGATATTGGGAATAAAGGGGGTAAAATCCCAGAATAAGCAAGGATCGCCGTAATTATTTATTCTTAATCGGTCGAATTGCTCTAGTTGTTCGGGTGTTAGGAGAAGATCTTTATTTTCCGCACCCCTGCCCGAGAGAAAGAGGGGGTACATTTCGGCTTGGCTCATGGGGGAGTTCTTTCCTATAAAGGAAATAATGTTTTCGAGTTCATGAAAGTTCTGAGAATTGATCACGGTTTCAACAGAAATGAAAAGATTCTTCAGTTTACAGAGTTTATAGGTGTCCATTACTTTTTTAAAGGGATTAATTCCACTCGTGGCATATGGAGTTCTAAGGTTATTATAGGTTTCTTCGTCCAATGAGTCGATCGGCAACCCTACCAAGAAAAGGTCAAGATCTTGAAACAGATTCAAGAGAGTTTTAAGCCTTTTTCGGGTTAATAAAATACCATTTGTTGCGATTAAAACTTCTTTAAGTCCTATATCGATTAAATCCTTTCCAATTGCTAAGATATCCTCAAATCTT
>JAEOSY010000470.1 GCA_016840125.1 Candidatus Helarchaeota archaeon
CGAATTATAATATTTTGGAGTGCTAATATAAGGTGCAATGTTATTGAGGAGGGGAATTTTAACTTTTTGAATATATTTTAATCTATATTTCTTGTCCAGATCCTCTTTTACTCTTTTAAGATAGACGTTCTGTTTAAAACCAATAAAATCCACTTCCCATTTATTACGAATTAACTCGCGGGTAAGTTCCAAAGCATAGGTTGAATCTCCTGTATAGGTTATTGGAGAGAAAAAAGCCATTCTCATTATAATGCAACTAATCAGTCAGTTATTGATTTGATGAGGATAATTTCATTTTAATTGCTTTCAGAGTTCCAAAAAGAAGACCAAAACCCCATGCAAAGCCGCGAAGGATATGTAAAAATGAGGATCCCAGGAAAAGTTTGAGCTTACTGCGATTGAGCGGGGTATTGCGGCTCACATCTTTTGCAGGGAGAAAGCTGTATATGAATAAGAATAAGAAAATACCAAAACTAACTACCGTTAATATTACGAATATTGGAGAGTTATATAGAATTTGAAGAAGTAGCAAGACAGGCCATGCCATTATGAGTATGGCATAAAGCATAGGTTGAAAAACAACATCATAAGGTAAATACCATGTGGTATTAAAACGATTTTTTAATGATTTTCTTACATGGAATAAAGTTGCTCTCATATAGGCAGAACCATCACGATATCCTTTGCGAATTAGTTTTTTAAAGCCGCTTTCTGGAGCATGATAAGAAATAGCTTTGGGTTCTTTCAAAATTTTATATCCTTTTTCAGATATCATGAATGAGATTTCAGCATCCTCTCCATAGGTCCATTGAGGATTAAATCCACCAACCTCATCTAAAACCTTTTTCCGAAAAACGCATCCAGGACCTCCAGCCCAAAAAACTTCGCCATCAAGTATATTTTGATTACGTTTTTGAAATTCAACTTGGCGATAGAGAGATGATATACTCCCATCCGTTTGAAAAACGGTCATACCGCCAATGAGGGCAACTTTAGGATCCTTAAAGTGAGGCATCAACGTAGAAAGCCAATTTGGAACAACAACACAATCAGCGTCGGTATATGCCACAAATTCCGCTTTGGCTTCCAGATATCCCAAGTTTCGTGCATGAGAAATACCACGTTTTTCGGTTCTTATGAGTCTAACAGGGTAATTTTTGACGATTTCAGAAGTTTGATCGTCGGAACCATCGTCAATTATAATAATTTCAACTGAAATATAATCCTGGTTTAAGAGACTCTCAATACAATTTCCAATGGTATTCTCCATACTACGAACGCCAACGATAATCGAAACTAGTGGAGGTGTCTCCACGAAACTCACTTATTAAAAATGTTTTTAAGACTTGTTTTAAAGATAGAATACAAAATTTTAAATCCATCAAGAATTCGATTGATATTTGATTTGCGGTAGTAAGTCACTGGACTACTTATTGGAATTTCCTGATATGGAATATTTTGGTGTGCGATTTGTACAACCATTTCGGTTTCTATATCATATCCAAATGAAGAAAGATTCAATTTCGATAGAATCGCCCTCCTAAAAGCGCGGAAACCACATTGTGAATCACTAAAATATTGATTGGTTAGACGGTGAATTAAAAAGTTGAAGAGTTTATTACCAAATAAATTAACAACTGTAGTGGCGGGTGTTCTGAGGTGTTGAGCAAAACGAGTTCCTAATACGAAATCGGCGTTCCCATCAAAGATCGGCTTTAATAAAAGTGGAATTTCTTCGGGATTGTGTTCTCCATCACCATCTATAGTAATAATTACAACACCACGTGCAATTTTAAATCCTTCTCGCAGGGCATAGCCTTTTCCCGTATTATATAAATTATGAATTGTAATTACGTGTTTTTCTCTACAAATTTCCAAGGTTTTATCTTGAGAACCATCATCGATAACGATAATTTCATAATTTCCCGTGATCTTTTGTAAAACGTGTTCAGTCTGGTCGATAAGGTCTCCGACTGCACGTTCTTCATTAAAAGCAGGTATTATCACTGAAATTTGGGGGATTTTAACATCTTTCGAAGCATGGTTGAAGAGGTCGATTTGGGACTGGCTTTTTGCGGTTATGAAAGAGCCCGCCCGATTTTGTTTTATTTTTTTAGAGTCCTCAACAACCATGTGAATCCCTTTCTAAGTAAGCTATTAATTAATTGTGATATATAAATTGAAGAGACGGTATACCCACTACGATAGCACCTGGAGGTGCACGAACCCTTGGAGGGGTCCGCAATAAACTTAATTGGAAGATGGGAGTGATGGACAACATAAGGCTGCGAACTCCCGCTCGAACTGTTGAAAATAGGGGAGGAGAGTGGCTTTTATTGTGCGTGGACAATGAATGGTGATGTGGATGAAAAGCCCCTTGTTTTCAAAATCAAAAAGGAGTTTTTCTTTCCCAATCTTGGCGATTAGGCATTCACGACGGTGCCGACCTGTTTTTGCAAAATATAATTTGCCGACAGGTATTTTCTTTTTAATTAGGAGGTAAATATATTTGTGCTGGACTCGTTCAACATCGTAGACATTTTGAAGAACGAATTGAGCCAGATTTATAACAGTTTCTTTAACATTACGACCTAATACTTTAAGATGTAAGGCACCGAAGTCGGAAACTGACCAGATATAAAAACCTTTGGGGGGATTGAACGGACTCATTGTGGGAACCCGCCTTTTTCCGAGAGCCATAATTCGGGCGTAAATTTCACGTGTTTTGAGGGGATCAAGATCCTTTGAATTCAATACTTCATTCAAAAGTCTAATCGCTTCATTTTTAGATACTGCTTGGGCAATGGCTTGGTTTGTGGTATGTTTCTTAGAACGATACTTAATTAATCGATTTTGGAAAGATTTGAACTGGCAGAGTGATTTCGGGGGGATTTAGATGCGCCTCACATTCATTGAATTATAGTCGGAATAATTATTTTGTTATTTTTTATGTTCAGAATAGATTATGTAATTTGATAGATTCTGAGTAGCAATTTGAGAGATTTTATTTCAATTAAAACACATTCTCTCTTGTATTATAATATTTCTTTCAAATTTCTGAACCGAATTGAAAATTTATATTTCTAATTGGAGTTCATTAGTTAGGTGTTATTATTGGATGAAGCTATAGAAGAGAAACTTCAAAAGGTTAAGCAAATTCTACGGGGAAAAAAAATTCTAGTAGCATTTTCAGGGGGCGTTGATAGTAGTGTAGTTGCCCGGCTCGCGAAAGAGTATTGCTCTAGAGTTTTAGCAGTTACAATCAAATCCAAAACAAATCCTAGTGGGGAATTAGAGGAAGCACAATGTGTTGCAGAAGAATTAGGGGTTGATTGGAAAATTATCGAAATTAATGAGCTTGAAGATAAGAAATTTCAAGCAAACCCTCCAAATAGGTGTTATTATTGTAAAAAAGGTTTAATGACCGCTCTTCTTGAGATTGCAAGTGATGAAGAGTTAGATTTTATTGTTGATGGGACAAATTCAGATGATTTAACAGATTTTAGACCAGGCGCAATTGCTTTAAAAGAATTAGATATCAAATCCCCCCTTGCAGAAGCAGGTATTACCAAAAATGAAATTCG
This sequence comes from Candidatus Helarchaeota archaeon, assembly GCA_016840125.1. Next base: position 3,585 of record JAEOSY010000470.1, read on the forward strand.
GTCTATTGCCAGGAAGTTTAATCTAAGCGTTCATGATAAACCATCCATGGCGTGTTTATCTTCCCGTATTCCGTATGGTGAAGAAATTACCGAAAAAAAACTACGAATGATTGCAGAAGCCGAGACTCTCATTAAAAAATTGGCTAATATTTCCGTTGTCCGTGTGCGTTATCACCGTGGCATTGCGCGAATTGAAGTTCATCCCAATGAGCGGGAAAATTTTTTTGACAATATGCTTTTGGATGATATTGTACAAGCTCTAAAAAATCTGGGGTTCGTGTATATTACTCTTGACTTACAAGGGTACCGAAGTGGATCGATGAATGAGCAAATAGGTAACCTGACGAAAGCATAAGATGTTTCTATCTAGTTGAAGGATTAAATTGCTTCTTTTAATGGTAGCATTGAATGGTCTATCTATTTTTAAAATTCCAAGAGTATATAAACGACGGAGGGCACATCAATTTTGCAAGTCAGCTCTGATTATCATCATTAATTATAAATACCTCCGAACCATTGAGAATATTGAAGGGGTCTGATGGTTCTAAAGATTGGATAGCGCGGGATCGTACGTGATCGGCACAGAGAAAAAAAAGTTAATACAATCCGAAGAAAAATTAAGTGATATCCAGAAATATCTGCTAAAGCTAGCTGAAAAACTGATCGTTGAGGAATATAAAGAAAATTTGTATCCGCTAGATCTTTTGGAAATTGCAAAGGGAGGCAAAAAATACCCTGAAAATGACCTCTTCAAAAGTATAACCGAATTATATGAGTTGAAATGGATTGTTCCAGGCGAAAGCTTAACAAAAAATCATGTTCTTGACAGTCTTGACCACCAAAAAGTCTATCAGTTTATCTTATCGCATCCGGGGTGTGATACCTTGGATGTTATGACGGGATTGAACATTTCCTTTCGCTATGCTTTAAAAAATTTAGAAACGCTCTTCAAGTTCAGGTTTATTCGCGCGAGAAAATTCTCCCAGTTCTTTTTATATTTCCCCTTTTTTATGGCAGAGGAAGATGATATGATTTACTGCCTCGCGCGGAATTTAACAACGCGCCAGATTATGCGATATTTGCTTGAGACTAGAACCGCTGCTACAACCTTTGAAATTGCCCGTGCTATTAAAAAAACTGAAATTAATGTTCAACGTAAACTTACACGCTTAGCTCATGCCCAAATCATCTCAATTGTTGATGATGGCATCATAACCAAATATAAAATAGATAGAACCAAGAAAAACGGATCTAAACTTGTTTTAAATATTCACAACGGATTCTAAAAAAACGGGATGACTTTTAATCTTAATTCTCAACCTATTTAAAAATTAATTGAGATATTGCTCCAGCGCTTGAGTCATGAGTAAACCCCTGAGATGCACTTCTTCTAGTTCACATGAGGTGGAGAATTTCTGTTTGGTGGTATTGGGATTCAAAAAAAACCGCTCAGCTATTTGTTTAAAGCGATCAGGGTTTTGGAGCACCGATGGAAGGTGCATAGATTCCAAATTGAATAAACAACTCTCCCCCGATGCACGTTGATGTAGCTTAATTTTAATTTTAAAAAATAGCGCGTCGGATTTTTGAACTTTAAGTGTGTGGAATAAACCCTTTTTGGTTGTATATCCCAACTCATTAAAATAGGAGCCAAGGTCTGTTTCAAGTTCGGGGGGAATTCTGTACCAGCGCCATACCATGGTACCACAGGTCAGCCCTGTGAGACCAATAAGAATTTCAAAATAAGGTATGTAAGGTGGAGTAATGTAGGACATTACCACAAAACCGGGAGTAAGAATGGCATGTACAGATATAATAATTAGAGAAATTACCAAAGCTAATAATCCAATCTCTAAGACTTTTATGCGTAAATATTCTTTTTTAGCGCCGATCTTCATTTCACTCATTTATTTCACCTTTCATTAGGGTTAGAGCATAATTCTTCTTCATTTGAGTTCCATGAGTTTCTGATATTTTAACCAATATTTTCATTAAGTGATGATTGTGATTAATACGGATGGAGTACAATTTGGGGGTCAATTTGTCTAGGAGAATCACATTATCTGCCTGCAAGCGATCCAGCACGCCCCTATATAACGTTCGGGCCTGTCCAGAATAGCCGATCATGGTAGATAATTGTGCCCCGCTGACCGCCCGGGGATATATATGAGCAAGACACAACAAAATCTTGCGTTTTAATTCGGTATATGAGGCGAAGGCTACTACTAAATTGTAGACTTCTTTAGAATCTAGTTCAGACATAGATAGTCATTTATTTTATTGTTTGATCTAGCACACATTATGCCTTTATCGTATATATATACGAATTGGAACTATATATACTATAATGTGTTTTGCCGGGGTGCCCCCCCATAGTTCCAATGTGATTTGTTCCATCTTATTAGAGATGTTGCATTGTGTGCTTCAATTCGTCAGCACCCTTCTTTAAATGATTGATGGCATTCTTTAAAGATTTTATTGCATGCTTATCCTCAATTTTATCTTGTAATTTGGTGAATGATTTTATATGTTCCTCTAAATGTCTTATATTATTTTGAATATATTGCCTCAATTCGCTGGATTCTATGCTTGTATGTTTGTGGGGGTGATCATGTGAGTGATTATGATTATTCGACATGATTTTTCAACTCTTTTATTCTCTAAATTAACAACTAGTAATCTCTCAATGCATTTTATTAAGTATTTGTTCTTAATCTATTCGTGATTATTCTCCGATTTATGAAGGAGCAAAAGTCAAATGGACTCATTAAATCCAATCAATGTAAAGTTTAAGCTGGATAAGCAGGTAGTCGAAGAACAAATTCAGTTGAATTGGTCAATTGGTAAAGTAAAGGGAAAGATCCGAAAACCATTCAAGATTAATCCATACTATATTTTAGAATTAATATACAAGGGAGAAGTTTTGGAAAATAAACGGAAATTTAAAGAAGTTAATTATGAACCTAATACTTTCATAAAAGTAATGGCCTCAAGACCTGCAGATATCTAATTCTTACTTTGGTCCTTAGCTCCGACCAGTTGCTTGAAGATTAATGATTTTAACAAAATCAGCTGTTCCTTCACAGGCATCAGCAATTTGCTCAATAGCTCCAATTAATTGGTAAATTGTTAATGCCACAAAGGGTGAGATATCCTTAGCATCGAGGTCGTTCAATTGTTTGAGGATTTTGTAATGAATCTGGTCGACCTGATGTTCCAGATAATTAATTTTCGTGATACTTGCATCGACTTTTTCCGTTTGTCCCTCGATTTCGATCTCGATGGCATCTCGTAGCACTTCCGCACCTTCAATACTTTTATCAACCATCTCCAGTAAAGAGTCTGCAATGGGTTTGATGTGTTCAGGTTTTAATACCACTAATCGTCTTGCCCCAGCGTTTGCGGAGTTCGCGACTTGATCTAATCGGTTTATTAGGTGAGCTAAATCATTTCTAACCTGAGGAGATAATTCACCTTTTGTTAATTCTGTCAGTACCTCACGTTTAATATTATCACATTCATTTTCAATTTGACTTACTTTTTTTATTGCCTTTGTTGCTGCTTTCATATCACCATCTAAAAAAAGCGAGAGAGCTTCTCTAAATTGTGTTACACAATTATACACCTTTTTCGCGTCTTCTTTTACACGTCGGATTATTTTGGCTTCCCGTCTCGTGCGAAACCATTCAAGCAACGTTCCCATATTGATAACTCCAGAAAAACTAAATTTATTGTCTTTATGATTTCTATTATTTAGAATTTACATGGTTAAAAACTAAATGGTCTTTAAAAAAGGTAACCATATGGTACAAATGGGAGTAAATGGGAATTTTATAAAATCTCTAATTTCATGTCAAGAATATAAATTGAATACAATAGTGTTTTGAAATTTGTTGATTTCTGAGGAAAATTCTTGTATTTAAGAATTAAATTTGTCTTAGAGAAAAAGATATGAGCTGAATCGAACATGGAGAAAATGCGTCTAATTTTATTACTTATTACGCTAATAATCGGGATTGGGGCAGGACTTCTAATTGGTTATTTGACAGGTTGGGCATCTTCAGTAATAGGTTAGAGAGTTTTATAGGAAAAAAGAAAATGGGAATTAATTTTGAGCGCCAACGCCGGAAGGGAAAAGGAATTTTATTCCTGCTTTTAGTTATTGGGGTAGCAATTGGATATCCAATTGGATTCTATTTAGGTGCTGAAGCACCATCTGATTACCATTTGACTATGGTTTTCAGCTCCGAAAAAAAGGGTTGGATCGAAGATATGGTCAGTGATTTTAAGGAATGGTTCTATCAACAACATGGGAAGACAGTTTCAGTGAATTTCCGTTCTATGGGGTCCAGGGAAATGGTAATCGCATTGCAAACTGGCGAGATTAATCCAATTCTATGGAGTCCTGCTTCAAACCTTCAATTGGCACTTTTAAATGCGGCCTATCCGGAGATATTAAATTTATCACAAGTTTTTCATTTAATTTATTCACCTACAATCATTGGTACTTGGAATACATCCTATCCAGGTATAGAAGGATTTGAAGATTTACGGCAAATAGCGATTCAACCTAGCGAACTTCGCTTTGCCCATACGGATCCGCGACTCTCCAATTCAGGATATACAAGTATGATGATGCAACTTGCAGCCTTCTTTAATTATACTACCGGTTCATATTATAATGCAAGTAAAATAACAGTGGAGAACATAACTGATGAATCTGGTATTGATGATACACTAGCAGGGTGGTTGGAGGGAATAGAAAAGGAAGCCGATTATTATGGAAAATCAACGGGATATTTAGCTGAAAAGGCAAAAACGGATTATGATGTCTATTATGTCTATGAGAATATCATTATCGAATTAAATCAAGATCCGCTGTTAAATAAAAAAGCTATTGCCATTTATCCTGAAGAGGGGCTTTTTACAAACGCACATCCATTTTGTATTTTAGATGCATCTTGGATTTCTGAGGAAGATGCTTGGGTCGCTAAACAATATATGACGTTTATGGGGTTGAATTCCTCGATTGAACGTGCATTTACACGGGGATTTCGCCCATATGATAATTCAATTTTGACTAATTCTACGTATAATCAGACTTTCAATAACTATTTCAATTCTGAATTTGGCGTTCAATACAATCCGCCTATGTTAGTGCATAGTCCGCCTGAAGACGCCCTGGTTTTGGATTATGTAACCGATGTGTGGATAACAGTCAGAGCTGACTAGGTTTGAAAAACTATGGGACAATTGCTTCAAAAGATTGAGAAAGGACTCTCCAGCCGATTAGCGAGAATATTCGGAGACACTTTCACTCTTTGCTTTTTCATTTTGATAATAATTGTCCCAATTCTATATATTTTTACTTTTGTGGGAAGTGAATGGAGTTCTATAATTGCAAATGTATTTAATCACCCGATCTCAGGGAATGAGCAATGGTTTGACTTAACTGCTGCACTTTCCCGTTCGTTCCAAATTGCAGGTCTTGTAACCATCATTGATGTTATTATTGGACTACCTATGGCTCTAATTCTAGCTAGATACAATTTTAGAGGTAAAAAATATATTGATACGTTAATAGATCTCCCGCTTGCAGTCCCTACAGCAGCATTAGGCTTTTCTATATATTTATTTTGGGGGAGCCAGTGGGGAATTGGAGGTCTCTTGGGTTTGGAATCGGGACTTTTTTCTGAAGGACCTCTTATGATTATTCTTGTCCACATCGTTTTTACCTACCCATATATAGTCCGGAATTTAAAAGAGGTAATTCTGCGCGTAGATCGTACTTATGAACACGCTGCCCAAAGTCTGGGAGCTTCTAAATTCACGGTTTTTCGAACGATTACTGGTCCTTTGATGAAGGAGGGATTGGTTGCGGGATCTATTCTCGCATTCACTCGAAGTCTAGGCGAAACGGGAGCAACTATGATTGTCTTCGGGGTGACTGAAACGTCACCCATTCAGATTGTGGCTTGGAAAAACCTAGGTCTATTCGGACCTGCTGCCTTTTTGACAATGATATTAGTTCTTGTTGCCTTAGGACTTCTTATTCTACTTAAACTTATAACTAGGCGAGTGGGGCTTCCAATTCATCGTGTTTTTCCAAGAGCCGAGCGAAAACTTTCGCACCCAATTGTGCGGAAATCTCGAAATATGATCATTGCAATTATCTTTCTCGTTGTCGTTATCTTACCTTCACTATGGACTTTTGTCTATATCGGTATCAATGGGGAAGCTGTTATAGCCCAGACCTTTCTCGCGAGTGATAACAAACTTGCCGCTTTTTGGCTTAGTTTCATGTCCTCGCTTTCCATTGCAGGCATGGTCACTTTGATTTGTATCGTCCTTGGTATACCTATGGCGTTAATCATGGTACGCCGAAAGTGGGGGCGAGTGAAATCATTATTAGATGGGATGATCGATATTCCTCTAGTGATTCCGTCTGCCGCACTGGGATTTAGTGTGTTCGTATTTTGGGGGACATTAGGTCCATTCGGTCCGGAAGGACTATTCTCACCAGGATATTGGTTAATAGTTTTAGTTCACGTCGTGTTTTGCTATCCCTACATGGTACGAGTCCTCATCCCAATAATTAAAAGTATAGATCCAGGTTATGAAGAAGCTGCTAGAACTCTAGGTGCTCCATCCTTCACAGTTTTTAGGACTAGTACTTGGCCGCTATTAAAGCGGGGTGTTTTAGCTGGAAGTATTATTACTTTTACACGGAGTTTGGGTGAAACTGGTGCTACATTGGTTGTAATGGGATTGGCTAGGACAGTACCTGTCTTGATAGTAGATTGGGTTGAAGCCCAGTCGCTAGCTGCTGCAGCTTTTGCGAGCATATTGATTATTATTTTCTCATTCGTCTTAATATTCGTACTCCGTAAAATCACTCTAGAAGAGGAGGCAAAGACCTAAAGATGCCCCACATAGAATTGAAAGACGTTTCAAAGGCCTATGGACATGTGCAAGCCATTGACAAAGTCAATCTCGAGATCTATGATGGCGAATATCTTACCATGTTGGGCCCCTCTGGGTGCGGCAAGACCACAACCCTACGAGCGATCGCCGGATTAGTTCAACCTGACTCAGGTGAAATCCTTTTCAATGGTAAAAATATTGTTAACCTACCACCGAATGAGCGAGATATAGGGATGGTATTTCAGCATTTTGAAATCTTTCCTTACATGGATATTTGGGATAATGTCACATACTCCGCTCGAGTAAAAGGAAAATCCTCAAATTATCTTGAAGAACTTGGGGTAGATGCTCTTAAATTAGTGGGTATGATGCATCGGGCAAATTCATTCCCAGAAGAATTGAGTGCTCCTGAACTCCAAAAGATAAGTATTGCTCGTGCAATTGCTACTGAATCAAAAATATTACTCTTGGATGAACCTCTTGGCGCCTTGGACTTAAAAATTCGAATGGAATATCAGCATGAAATGCGCAAATTGGTCAAAAAGTTGGGGCTCACTGCAATTCATGTAACTCATGATCAAGTTGAAGCAATGAACATATCGGATCGAATCGCAATAATGCGAAAGGGTCATATTTTTCAAGTAGATTCACCTATGAACCTATATTACGCTCCAAATTCCATATTTGTGTGTAATTTTCTTTCAAATTCTAATTTTTTAGAGGGGTTTGTTATCCAAAAAAAGGAAGATAAATCTGTCATTCGTCTGCGCGGTTTTGGTCCAAAAATTACTGTTTCCACGAGTAAATGGAAATTAAGAAAAAGGCTTGCTCTGGCCATCCGTAAGAATGAAATATCACTTGGACCAGTGCAAACAACTGACACAAATGTACTAAATGCAGAGATTGTAGAAAGGTTATTTGTCGGTCCTAGAACCATCTTGCAGCTAAGATTAGAGAACAATGATATAATTGAGGCAGATATATTAACAAAAGAAATTCCAAAAGATCTCGATACTCAGGTCCAGATAAAATTTGATATGGAACATGTTATGACGTTCGAATATCCAGAACATTTAGATTATGAGTTAGCTTTGGAGTAAAAAATAATGGAAAAAGCTAAGAAACCATTCGTTGAAGTAAAAAACATTTCAAAACGCTTTGAGGGTAAGACAGTCCTTAACAATATTTCATTTACAATACCATATAATTCATATTTTTGCATTTGCGGTCCGACGGGTTCTGGTAAGAGCACACTACTTAGGATTATTGCGGGTCTTGAAAGCCCAGATGAAGGTGAAATTATCATTAATGGTAAGGTAATGAATGAGATTCCCCCTGAGGATCGAGGGATTGGAATGCTATTTGAGCATATGACTTATGCCCTTTTTCCACATTACACCATTTATGAGAATGTAATTTATGGTCCACGTGTGAGGGGGATGCCAAGTGATGAAACAAGGAAAGCAGCGCTAGAGATGCTTCGGTTAGTGTTGTTAGAGGATCGGGCTGATGCTCTGCCAGGTGTAATGAGTGGAGGGATGAAACAGCGCGTCGCTCTAGCACGGGCTTTAATGACTGGTTCTAAATTAATCATATTAGATGAACCGCTTGGAGCCTTGGACGCGAAGATACGCCTAAGCCTTCGGAAAGAACTCGTGCATATGGTTCAATCGCTTGGAGATCTAACGGTTATTCATGTAACACAGGATATTGAAGAGGCTTTGATGATTTCAGATAATCTTTTGGTGCTTTTCTTCGGAGATATTCTTCAAATGGCCCCCCCTGAAGAAATATTTGATCATCCGAACAGTATTGAAGTGTGTAATTTCATTTCAAAAGCTAACTTTTTCGAGGGGATTGTCCAAGAAGTAGACGAAACCCACTCCCTGATTGAACTAAAGAGCAAAGTTATAAAGGTGGAGAACATTTCAAATCCAAAAGGAGCTCAAGTCGTCCTTGCAGTTCGAGCCACAGATCTACTGATTAAAAAAGAAAAAAGTACTGAAATGAATCAATTGGAGGGGAAAATTCTAAGGAAGCAATTTATTCACGGAACCATGAGATACGAGGTGAAATTGCCGAGTAAAAAAATCCTAGTTGCTATTCAGCCCTTTGAACCAGAATGTATATTAGAGGAAGAAGAAGCTGTTTTTATTTCATTTGAGGCTAAAAGCCCTTTGGTTTTCCCCCATCCTGGCGAAAAACTACAGAAAATTCTTGCAGATTAAAGATGAAAGTAAAACTTGAGATGTTAGTTACAACCAAATTATGAAACTAGTAATCGTGATCTTATTTTTGTCAGGAATTCTTAAATTCCTTATAAAACACCTAGTAATGGGAATTATTTGGGAATAATTTTTAGTGCCAAATCAAATTTCCAAGATCTTTGAACAAATAAAATGAAAATAGGTGATACAATTGGTATATATCATAACAACTTCTACCTATCCCTCAAACAAAGACATTGAAGTTGGGCGGAAATATTTGGAAGTCATTAAGAAATACCCACCAGATCGTACTTTATCAAAACAAATTGTACAAGCAGCTGTAGCAGCGACCTCTGATGGGATATCAGTCATTGGAATTGAAGAGGTCAAAAAAGGTAAATATGAAGAGGCGCTGTTTCGCGTTGGGAGAGTAATGCGGCTGTATGCAGATATTGAAGGATTTAAGTATAAGGTTGAGACAAGACTGACAATGGCTGAGGCAATGAGTATTGTTGATTTAAAACCCCCTGAATAAGCAGGCCAGAGCTCGCAATAACATCTCTAACCTTTTTTTTAAAGGGGTAACGTGAAATAAAAGGTGGAACCCCTATTGGGACTGTTTTTAACACTAATCGTACCCTCATGTTTTTCAACAATCTTCTTCGCAATAGCTAAGCCAAGCCCAGTGCTTCTCGCTCCCTGAGTCGGTTTTACACTCAATATTTGAAATTCATTAAATAGCAATGCCAATTCTTTCTCGGGAATGCCAGGACCTTGATCTGTTACTGTAGTAATAAGAAATTCATCCCCTTTTTCAATTCTAACTGTTATTTTTGACCCTTCAGGAGAATATTTTATAGCATTTCCGATCAAATTATTAAGAACTTGACTAATTTTTGTTCTATCAAACTGGATTTCTGGGAGATTCTCTGCAAACTCTGTTTCTATTGTAATATCTTTTCCTTTTGCGATTATTCTATTTAAATTTAAGCTTTCTCTAACGAATTTAACATAATCATTTATGGTTTTCTTTAACTCTAATTTACCCATTTCAATTTTTGAAATGTCTAAGAGATCATTAACTAAGTCATTCATGAATTTGCTAGAGCGCTGGATCATGTTTAAAAATTTTAGATTATCCTCCAGGGTGAGTTTATCTGCATATTTTAATAAAGTTTCGGATGCAAGCATTATTTGAGTAATTGGATTTCTTAGATCGTGGCTAACCGTTCCTAAAAATTCGTTCTTCAATTCATTTAATTCTGCTAAACGTTTTCTTTGGATTTCTAATTCTGTAACATCATTAACTATTGCTAAAGCGAGTCCGTTATCGTTGAACTCAAAATATTTTAAAGTAACATAAAAATATTTTAGTCCTACTTCATCATTTATCATGAATTTTCGTTCGACAACGGTGTTAAGAGATCCACCCTTCTCTGTAAAACAGCGAATTGCATTATTTCTTATTTCACAAACGTCACAATTTACAGTTTCTCCACAGTCGTTTTCTTCTATTACTGGAAAAATACATCCTATGGCATTCCCACAAAGTTCATTGAAAACGTCTTCCTTTGATTTTTGAAATAACTTTGAGAATGATTTGTTAATATTAAGAACCCTCATATCGCGATCTAGTATAAAAACAGCAGCACTCATGTTGTTGAATAAACTAGATAAAAATTCATTAGAATTAAGGAATTCTTCTAATTCGTCAGCCATTTTTTCTGCCTTTGGTTATGTCAATTGTTATTAAATCCAATTTTAAAAAGGTTGGACTAAAGTAAAATATTAAGCTAAAACGTTGAATTTAAATTTTTGTTAGAATGGTAGTACTCCACATAAAATGGATAATTTAATCAGAATTGGGTTTTATTTCTTTGGAGATATCCGCAAATATTTCGCAACCTTTCTCATTAAAGTCGGCAGAGACTTTAATATCGCCAATAGCTCCATAGAGCTGAAATGTCGGAATACAATCAAATTCGCAGAAGGCAGTCACTGGAATTTCATCTTTCAATTTGAATTTCCTGATGCTGCGGCGAAAGACCCGTTTCGTCTGGCAGTTTTCGATGTGTATAACCGCCCGTTTAGATTCGCGATCAATTCCTGCCACGCATTTGAGTGGTATCATATATTGGGTGTTACTCACGAACTGGTTGAGGAAAATATCGAAGAACTTTTGTGTACTGAGAGTTTTAAGGACTTTAGCACCGATTTTTATGGCTTTACCAATCCTTGTTGCAAAGCTCATCGCGTTCCTTATTTTATAATAGTTCTTGATTGCATCTTCCCCATAATTATCTTTAAGATACTTCATTAGAATCAAGTGATTTTCGATAAGTTGATCAAATGTTGTCTCGTATTTCCGTTTCTCGTCCCATTCCTTCTTCTCCATAGAAAAGACACCCTATTTGAAAAAGAAAAAGAGATATGGATAAAATGAGTGAGTAAAGAGATTTAGTGAGTTTGCTTAATGCTTTCACCGGATCGAGGTGGGGCTTCATCCTTTTTACCAGGAGTGAATCCGAACGCATTTTCTACTTCTTTTAGAAAGATTAAATGGAAAAGCGGAAGCGGAATTTTCGCAGGACAGTTTTGTCCGCACTTTCCACATTGTATACAAGAATCTCCCATATGCCCTAATCTTGTAATGCTATAGAGCACAGGATCGATCTCCTTTTTCTTCTGAATAACGATGCAGTCCTTGCAGAAACAGACAATGCAGGAACGTGTGCACACACCACAACGCTTACATTTCTCATAGGCGTCTACAACAGTTTTGAATCGTTCCTCAGGGGATAGTTTCATAAACCCAGAGATTGTAGCTTCTCGGACAGATGCGGCTTTATCAACTAGCTTTTGCATCAGATCGCCTTTCATCTTAAGCAAAGAATCGCCGGCCTTCTCAACACTTATTGCTTTTGCCGCAATTGCGTTTTTCAACACTTCTTTTCCCTGATCACTTTGACCCGTTATTATGAACATACCGTCCAGATTTGCCAAGGTCAAATCAGCGGTGTTAGGTACCTTATCCGGACATCGGTTACAACTTACCCACCGGTCTAAATTTTTATCAAATGGGAGGGTTTTAGTTTTTCCACCGTCTAGCCAGAGAGTTACAGAATCCTCTCCTATAGCTTCTTTGGTTACTTTTTCAGCATCAATTTTCTGTGCAGTATATGCCTTGGGTGATCCCTGAAAAGGTAATGTCCCGTAGCATTCAGTCCCTATGATAAAAAGGTTGTCCAGATTGACTTGCAATCGCTTGGAGATTTCTTCAAGACCCCGAATATCACAGGGTCTGGCAATTAATGCGACATGTTTATCTTTTGCACCATTCATACTTTTATGGAGAAATTTAGCCGCAGAATTCATCCGACCAAAATTATAAACCATATAAGCACTTAATGGAACTTCGGTCATCTTCTCAGGGTCATCAATTGCGACAGGGGCTAAATTATAACGGGTCTTTTTCTCTACGAATCCGATAACGGCGTCCACGATCTTTTCTTTCAGCATCCATTTGTAGAGATCTCGGATTGTATCTCCTGAGTCGAATTTATAACTCTCACTCAATGATTTTCCATCCTATAAAGTTTTTTTAAACTGCCGAAACCCTTTGCGGAGGGTAGTCCTTCCGTAGCTTAGCTTTTCTACGAAGATCCTTCTTCTTCGGCAGGAAGTTCTAATTTCAAGGGGCTGGGTCCCATTTTTGCGATTTGTTCCGTTACTTCTTTGACAAGATCTGAGAACTTTGCGCCTTCAGCTGCAGTGCAGAAATGCATCTGCACCCGATCGCCTCCGACACCCATCATGTCAAGCATTTGCTTCAGATATTTCACATTTGTAATAGCCAATAGATTGCCAGTTTCGTATTCGCACTCACCTTCGTATCATCCGACAATGACAACAGCGTCTGCTCCCTTCCTTAAGGCGCGCAAGATCAGATCGGTACTAATTCGTCCTGTGCAAGGCACCCGGATGGCTCGGAAACTCGCCGGATATTGGGACCGAATGGTACCAGCCATATCAGCGGCACCATAACCTCATTTCCAACATAGAAATGCTGCTATTTTCGGTAAAAACGACATTTTTCTCGCTCCTAGTTTACTCCTCTATTGGTGCTAATAGTGCATCGATATAAGATTCAAAGGCAATATCTCGGAAATAGCGAAGGGTAATTGATTTCGATTTACAAGTCGCAGCGCATACGCCACAACCACGGCAAGCGATTTCATCAACTATTAGATCGTTTTCCGGAATACTTAATGCGTTAAACGGACACGCTTCGATGCACTCACCACATCGAGAACACCGTTCGTTGTCGGCGATTGCCCGAATCAACTCAATTTCGAATTTTCCATTATGCATCGGGATGGATGCACTTGATGCTGCAGCTCGTCCTTGGGATACTGAGTAATCGATCGGTTTCGCTCCTTGGGCAGTCCCGGCTATATGCACACCGTATGTTTTTGTATCGATTGGATTTAAGCGGGCATGATACTCTTTCAAAAAGCCGTCCGGACTCTTTTCAAGACGCATGAGTTCCGCTATTTCACTAGTACCCTTAGACGCGATCGGGGCTGTGGAAAGAATAACCATATCGTATTCTTCTTCTTTTATTTCACCCGTGAGCATATTTTCCACGGTGGCGATTAAGTTCTTGGTGATGGGATCTTCGTCCACTTGGCCTATCATTCCTTTAATGTAATTAATACCAAATTCACGCGAGCGGCGATAATATTCTTCGTAATCCTTACCAGGGGCGCGGATATCGATTGCGCTAATCGTGACTTCTGCATCAGGATACTCTGAAAGTATTAGCTTTGCGTTTTTAATAGACACCAGACAGCAGACACCAGGACAATTTGCTTGATTTTTTATATCACGGCTACCAACACAGTTTATCATTAAGATCTTTTTAGGATGTTTTCCGTCAGACGGACGTAATAAGTGCCCACCAGATGGTCCATTTGGAGCAAGAATTCGCTCCAGTTGCAGCTGGTTGATGACATTTTCGTATTCACCATACCCATACAACTTGGGTTCATTGACATCCCAGCCAGTTGCTATTACAACAGTTCCAACTTGTAAGTTATATTCCTTAGGTTCTTCACTGAAATCGATGCAATAAACAGGACAGACAGATACGCAGAAATAACATTTAACGCAAGTATCCATATCTATTGCATAAACCGTAGGAACTGCCTGTGGGAATGGGATATCGATCGCTTTTTGAGGGGAAAATCCCATATCAAAATCGTTTGGCAGTGAAACAGGACATTCTTCACGGCAGGCACCACAGTTTGTGCAGAGGGTTGCATCTACGTATCGTGGATTTTGTATAACTTTTACGTCGAAGTTTCCTATATAACCTTTTACTTCCGTAATATCGCAATAGCTCATAATTTGAATGTTTGGATGGCGACCAGCTTCCAGCATTTTCGGTCCCAAGATTCAGATAGCACAATCGTCCGTCGGAAATGTTCGATCCATTTGGGACATGCGTCCTCCGATTGAAAGCTCTTTTTCCACAAGATAGACTTTAAATCCTTGATTCGCTAGGTCCAAGGCGGCAGATAAACCAGCTATTCCACCTCCGACGATTAAAGCTTCCGGATTAACATCTACAGTCTTTGTGGGAACCGCTTCTAAATAGAGAGCACGTTGTACTGCAGCACGCATTAGTTGCTTTGCTTGTAATAGCGCAGCGTCGGGTTCATTCATATGAACAAACGAACAATGTTCGCGGATATTGACAAATTCTAACATCCTTATTGGTAATCCAGCATCTTTTAAGACCGCATGAAAGACAGGTTCGTGTGTCTTAGGTGTGCATGCAGCGACTATGACACGATTCAAATTATGCTTCTCAATCGATTCCATGATAAACACAGCACCAGGCTCAGTGCACATCGATAGGTATTCATCAGCGATGGCTACATTCTCAAGTTTCTTTGAATATTCCACCAGTTTTGGAACATCGACAATCCCAGCAATATTGATACCTCAACGGCAAACAAAAATTCCAATGCGGGGTTCTTCCATTATTAATCACCTTTGGTAACATCACTCCATAAATCATCAGTTATCTTAATCTAGCCTCAACCTATTAAAGAGAGGCTCTTACAATCCTTGATTTTCAAATGATGAAAATCTCAAATAACGATTTAATGGAGTTTATAAAAAATTATTGGCTTTTTTTTTAGAGGAAGGTCAACAATCCCAGCAATATTGATACCTCAGCGAGGAACAAAAATTCTGATGCAGAACCTTTTCTAAGGATTTGGGGCGTTAAAAGGACAACTCGCACCTATTTTTCATGCAATTCATCCAATTCCTGTTTTAATTTCTCAACCCGCCGTTTGTTGAGGGGATAGAGAACAAGGAAGATTAATCCGAGCCCTAGGAAAATGGCAGGGACGATACCCATCACTATTCGAATTCCAAGGAGTGCATCAGCAGCATGAATATACTTGGGAGAGTGGACATTAAACATAGGATTGAAGAAGAAGTAAGTATTAAACATACCTACGAGAAAGGCTGCAATGGAGATCGCAGGTTTCGTAATTAACGCGTTTCCGCCAAAATACATCCCCTCGCGACGTCGTCCAGTGTTCACCTCATCTTCATCAATAATATCAGCTATTAGAAGAGGATTGAGCAGCGTGGGAGCTGCATAACAGAGACCTAGCACAATGACTATGATAAGTGTTTGAATAAACGTTTGGGCGAAGAAAGTGAGTGTAATAGTTGCAGCGAAAATAGTTGTAAAGATAGTAACAGTTTTTTTGGTTCCCATCTTTCTATTGAATTGAATCATTAGAAATATACCAAGAAAGCTTACGAGGAAGAAAACAGCCAGTAAAATGGTTCCTTCCAAGTCTGAGACTTCGAGAACTGAGATAGCATACTGAATAAGTGAGATTTGGAGAAGATTATAAACTAAGGTATAAGTAAAATTAAAGACTTCGTAAGTGAGGAAGCTCTTATTAAGAAATGATTTCAGGATCGCATCCTTTTTTGAGAGCTTCTCTACTTCCATAAACTTGGTCTTTTCCTTGACGGTCAAGCCAGTGAAAAGTAGCGCAGCTAATCCCACTACTGAAAATACAATAGCAACAAATTGAAGCATGGGGACATTTCGTAGGAAAAGAAATGCAATAATAAAAGTAGCGACGGTTCCTATTCCCTGAAATACAATCGAAAAGGTGTTGGTTTTAGCTCGCTTATCGAGATCGAAAGTCAGTTCAGGGAGAAGGGAAGCATAGGTAAGTCCCACAAATGTAAAGCCCGTGTCGTAAACAAACAGGGCGAGTAAAATCCAGATTAAAAAGAAATTGAAGCCGGTCCCCCAGGGAAAAAAGATCATTATGATTCCAACGACCATTACGGGGGTAATAAAAATAATGAAAGGTCTTCTTCTACCCCAACGAGATTTTGTTCGATCAGAGATGAAACCAAATATCGGGTCATTGATGGTATTCCAAATAGCAAAAATCAAGAACGCCCAGCCGAGGATGAGCCCCATATCATACGAGGGAGAGCTGTAATTGTAAAAATAAAAGTTATAGGTGTATCCAAAGAGACCTCCGAATAATGCAGTACCCAATCCTCCAATCCCGTACTTCAGCATAGTGCTTGTGGGGATATCGCTCTCTGATTTTTCACCCATGGAATTCACTCCGCCTCATTTTGAATATCAAGGCTGGAAACAGCACTATTCCTAACCCCAAAATTAGGAAAATCGGATTAAACCCGGGAATTGTCGGTATATCGGGAATGGTAAGACTAAGCCCAGCTCCAGCCAGAACGGCATTGGCCCAGGCAACTTCCGTGTTATTGTAAATGAATCCGGAGGGGATCATGTCAGGTCCGTCAGAGACAGCCCAAACGGCAAGTTGCGCGTAATGCGCATTATGAAGTGATTGATTATCGATGTAATTCAATAGGGTTAAGAGATCCCCGGTAGCCTTTGTTGACACTATTTTATAGCCATCTGTGCGCTGCGGAACCTCCCCGGCGACATTAACATCGAACACCGTGAGATTTATTACGCCTGAAAAACCTAGCCCGGTGGTATTTAACCACACCTCCTCTGCGACTGTGAAATTTGATAGGTCGCTATTCAAGGTAATATTGAGATATTGACCAATTTCGGTTTTAATTTCTGTTGCGGAGCCATTAATTTGCGTAATGTTCAGCTCAAATACATTCGAGCCAAAATATCGGTCATCAAATAGCGGTGTTATTGAATATGTGTAATTACTAGGATAAGTAAGTAATTGATCCAAAGTAATTACCGCGTTTGTTCTTAACTGCCCATTTAAACTGGGAGTTTCACTTGAACGCCCATTGAATGGATGAATGAACAAGAAGCATGAGATTAGAATGGTTGAAGCGAGAATAAATAAACAAAATACGAACTTGTAAGGTCTTTTCAAGCGCGCCACCTAAGGCATCTAAACTAAACTATTATTAAACAATTTCTATTACAAGAAAGAAAATCTTTGAAGAAAAAGAAAAAAGAAATTAAAAAAGAGAAAGGGAGAAATTTTGGCTTTATAATCGTTCCATTAACTCGACAAGCCGGCTGCTGTAACCATATTCGTTGTCGTACCATGATAAGATTTTTGCGCAGGTTGGACTTATCATCTGGGTCATTGGGGAATCAAAGATGGAAGAATGTGGATTCCCAACAATATCCATGGATACCAAGGGTAATGTGCTGTATTCTAATATTCCTTTTAGTGAGCCATCGGCGGCTTTCTTCATTGCCGCATTGATTTCATCTGCGGTTGTGCTGGTTTTCAGATTGACTACTAAGTCCACAAGAGAGCCATTCGGCGTGGGGACTCGCACGGCGATACCATTTAATTTTCCCTTCAGCTCAGGTAGGACAACTCCAACTGCCTTGGCGGCTCCAGTTGTGGTTGGAATCATATTCACTGCTGCATGACGAGCTCGTCGCATATCCTTGTGAGGTGTATCAACTAGGCGTTGATCCCCGGTATAGGAATGAATAGTTGTCATTAATCCATTTTCGATGCCAAAAGAATCATTTAATACCTTTGCAACTGGCGCCAAACAATTTGTGGTGCATGACGCATTAGAGATGATTTTCATATCTGGTTTCAACTCTGCATCATTCACACCTAAGACTACCATTACATCAGGATCACCCGAAGGTGCGGAAATAACAACCTTGTTTGCTCCAGCATCAAGATGTGCTTTTGCTTTATCACGTGGTCTGAATAGACCAGTGGATTCTAACGCAAGATCTACGCCCAATTTGCTCCATGGGAGTTCCGCAGGGTTCCTAATTGCGGACACTTGTATTTCTTTTCCATTAATGATGATCGAATTATCAGTAGACTTAATGTCAGCGTCTAATACACCAAAGACAGAATCGTATTTCAGTAGATGAGCGAGCTGGGAGGGCTTAAATAAGTCATTAATAGCGACTAAATCTAAAGCACTCTTCTTTTCAATCCACGCCTTGGTGAAGTTACGCCCAATTCGGCCGAAGCCATTAATTCCGATTTTTTTTGCCATTTTTAGACCTCTACATCTTTATTTTTCAATTATATAACTCAGTTTTTTAAGATTGTTTGATAATTTTTTTTTATCCTATTAAATTTTTCTTGATGGAGAATTGGGGCATTTCTAAAAGAAAATCTATGGTTAAAGTTAATTTATTAATTTTTAACTTTAACAATTTGTTAAGTGATTAAGTTTCCGAAATAGCAGGTAAAGTGCCAAACCAATTGGTGGTTTTATCTGCCCAATTACTTACGAGTTCTAAAAATCGGTCGAATATTGGTTTTACAAGAGAATAATGCGTAAACTTTCCATGTTTCCAGCCTTGGATTAAATTAGCATTCTCGAGTACTTTGAGATGACGTGAAATGGTTCCTTGTGATTTGTCGATTATTGCTTCAAGCTCGCAAACACATCTGTCTTTTTCTCGGAGCATATCAACCATAATAAATCGATCCTTATTTCCAAGAGCTTCCATTATTTTAATCAAAGATAATTTATCGTTGTCTGTTTCCACCTCTTCACGAAGTTTTAACAATTTCTTATAGTATTCTTGTGGATCTCCAAAGTCAGCACAGTTTGCAAGAGTAGTGATTATTTTATTTTCTCGATCCTTATCAACCATTATCTTCACCAATACCTATCATATTTAGTATACATCTAAAAATTTATAAATATATTCGAAATATGTTGATTGTATTCAAAAAATTAAGATTGAAATTAAAAATCTCAAATTGAAAAACCAGAAAAAAGGAGCTTTTAAAGATGGAAAGCGAAATTAAAGTTGCTGAACATGAGATTGAAGAAGAAAGTAAAGGATTAGGAACTTTTGAAAAGTTTCTGTTCGTATGGGTGGCAATTTGTATTGTTATTGGGATCTTATTATCTTTATATGTGCCAGGGCTCGCCCTAGCTATCAATTCGTTGTCTATTGGCCAAATCTCTATTCCGATAGGGATTTGTCTATTTCTTATGATGTATCCCGCGATGTTAAACCTTCAAACCTCAGAGTTAAAAAAGTTAAAGCGAGAACCGAAACCCATCATTCTAACCCTCGTGTCGAATTGGGCTGTGGCTCCGTTTGTAGGTGCAGGCTTAGCTGCGGTATTTTTAGTGGGAAATGAACAACTTATTGTAGCGGTGATATTACTTGCGGCATCTCCCTGTACTGCAATGGTTTTAGTCTGGGGGTTATTAGCTCAAGGTAACCAAGAGCAAAATGTAATAACCACCTCCATCAATACCATCACAATTATCTTCGGGTATGTCGGCATGGTTGGGCTTCTAACAGGTATCCAGAACATAGCGATTGATTGGTTATTACTCTTAATCTCAGCGTGCACCTTTATAGGACTTCCGTTGGTAATGGGAATAATCAGTAAAAAAGTGATTGTGAGGAGAAAAGGAGAGGAGTGGTTCCAAAATAAATACCGCCCGATTGTAGGTAAAATTGCAATTGTGGCACTTTTAACCACTCTAATCGTGCTCTTTTCCTTGAACGGGAGTGTGATAATAAATAATCCAGATCTTTTACTTCTAGTTTCTATACCGCTACTATTAGGTTTTGCAATCGTGGTGGGCTATAATTTAATAACGACTAGGTTATTCAAACTTAAATATCGAGAAGCAATTATTACCGTGATTATTGGTTCCTCAAGCCATTTTGAGATTGCGATCGCCACAGCCATTGCTTTATATGGCGTCGGATCTATTGGCGCCTTGGGAACAACAATGGGACTCTTTTGGGAAGTTCCTATCATGATTCTTCTGATCTATTGTGGAAAGTGGCTAAGGAGAAGAAAATTTTGGGGTTGATTAAGATTCATCTTTACTACGAGGATCCGATGGGCAGTTTCGAGGGATATTCCGAGTTCGACCAATTCATACGGTTTCTAAGTGGCGTATTTTAAAGTGACGTAGTGCCCCGGATGTCTTTCATCAGAGCAGATTTTTGAGGAAAATATAAAGGTGGAAAGAATAGGTAATTATTACGCGAAATATTTATCATTTTAATACCAGCTCGGAAAATATTTGAATAAGAGAAATTTTTGGAAGAATGGTCTAAATACTGAAAATTAAACATGTATAAATTTAAGTAAATAGAGTACCTACTTGTTTTGATTAGATATGTATCAAGCAATTGATAAAGAAAAATTCGAATTGAGCCCTCCGAAATCGGATTCCGCCCTGTTTTCACAATTACTCGAGCATTCAAATGAGATAATCTTTCTCCATCCAACGCTTTCCTTGTTTTTTGATAATTTAACAATAAATCGCTTTA
>JAEOSY010000471.1 GCA_016840125.1 Candidatus Helarchaeota archaeon
ACTTTGATACCATCCCTGCCAGGGCTGTTCTGACAAAGCGCGATTTCGCAAGGCGGGAAGGGTCGTTGCATTGAAATAAAGGTATGGGTGGGAGCCATAAGCTTTCACAGGACCAAAGTCTTTCATTGGAGGCAGTGATTTTTCAATATGGATAGGATTGGATGAACTTTTACTCATAACAGGAGCATGTGATATAAAGAGAGATGCGTTTTCAGTTATAAGAAAGGATGCCGTTTGAGTAGAACTGTAAAAATATGGAATTACATCTACACCATTTAATGTAGATGTTAATGGTGCTATAGGAACTCGAATCGTAACGTTTGTTGGCGAGTTAACCCATATTCTTCCGCTAATATTTGAGGTCTGATATTCCAAATTTAAGGAAATAGATTTGTCTGAGGACACATAAATCTGATTTTGATTTCTTAATGTCTGCCCATTTTTAAGCACAAGACTCGTAATATTTGTTGAATTCACTCGAAGAAACAAAATCTCCGCATCTGATGTGAAATTATCGAAGCTTTTGACGCTTGAAGGGGGCTGACTCATTATTAGATCATTATTTCCTATATGGGTTACGCCATTTGTGGTAGTAATATTGGGAAGGATCATAGAACCATTGAGGGGAAATAAAACCGTTAGAAAGCGAGTGGGTCCAGATTGGGTAGGCCTTGCCTTAATATACGAGAGCATTATTGGATCATTTGGTTTCTGATCTGGGTAGAAGGGACCCGTGGATTCAGAGATAGTAACCTCAGGTTCAATAAAGATTGTATGTAACCGAACCGTATCACTCGCATTTAAATAGCTTTGGACCGCCCATACTGCGGATTGATTAGAGTTAAAAACCGTTAAATTACCTCTCCCGTGTAAAAGCCAATCAATGGGGATATTATCTTTGGTTGGATACATTTCATCAATAATAACGAAATATCCCGGATCACCAGTTTCTGTAGGTTTTATGAAAAATACATTTCTTGTGTATCCTCCATTGTTTGGAAAGATGTCATTCATCGTTGGGATAAGAAATATTCCGACGAGAGTGAGAAGAGCAATAACGAACAAAACGGTATTGAACTGCCGGCTAAAAAATTTCCGTTGTGAAGTTGCGGGTTCACGCACAAATCTCACTTTTTTTTTCAAAGTTTAAAATTTTATTTAATCCTGTAAGTAATAATACAAGGGATCTTCCCTATGCTTCTTCTTTCGGCGAAAGATCCGTGAGAGGAAGGGGTGGGCTTGAAAGGGAAATTTCTCAAGCTTTTTAATATATCCCTTGACTGCTTGAGTATCAATTAGATCCGAATGCTGTTCATCATTTAGTATATCGATTGGCCAGGACCAATCGAATTTGTCCTCTAAACCAGCATAGAACGATGCAACAGCGACCACAGCATTAGCATATAAAGCAAATCCCGTGAGGAGTTTCTTCAGAAGGGGCCAAGTTGCGACGTCAAGATAAATTTCGTTTATTGCATCCTGAGCATACGTTTGGACAGAATCAAGTGTATCAAAAGGCAGTAAATTTATCTCGCCAAGCTTATCGGGATATCTCATATTTTTCGGATGGATGGGTTCTTTCGTCCAAACCCCTACTGAAGTAATGTTTTTTGTGTAATCAGAAGGTTCAGTAAACATGGTACCCCAATCATTATATTCTATTTTACCTATATTCTTCAGAGTCATTCCAAAAATGATATTATCAACCGGAGATTTTGCTTTAGTGAATAAATGCTTTACCAAGGGCTCGATCTGCTCCCTTTCCTTACCCATTTCATCCAAACCGTAGGGAAGATTACCTGTATAAAGTCCAACGAAGTCTTTGAATATGAGAACCTCATCGGGGGAGTCAGTTTCGTAAGGACCTTGTTCAAAAATCCCAGCGCGGCATTCTGCATGAGCAAGAAAAGTTCGACTCGTTAATACGGCGGTAGCTCTTTTCAATTTTCGAACCAATTCTGGCTGATCATGTACAGGAACCATTTCTGATCGCAATTTTTCTATTAGATCTTGGGAAAGAACACGAATCGTTCCATCTTCAACGGTTAACTTCCCATCATTTCTATAATTGGGACTAAGACGCTTCCAATAATCCAAAATAAATTTTGTTTCTTTCTTTTTCTCTTCCGGTTCAACCTCAACCTTACTACTGGGATTTTTTTTGTTGTATTCGATATTATCAAAAAGACACTGGGCGCGTCCATGCAAGTACAACATCGCTAGAGAATTGATAGCCAGTTGATTAAATACTACAGAAAAAGTTTTGTTACGCCTTCCCAACTTCTCGGGGGGGAGTACTTTTGCGACTTCCTTCAGTACATTATACTGATAGGCTTGGTCGTAGAGAGTATAAGTCGCGGTGTGAATATAATGAGAAACCGGAAAAAGTGGGGTCTCAACAATGGAACGCTTGACAAAATTTTTGCGAACGTTGTCAGACATATATTTAATTAGTTCATTTGCTTCTTCATCACTAATGTTTCCATACATTTTACTCATCCTTTTGTTCTTTCTCTTTATCTTGTTCGGAATCCTTCTCAAAAGAGGATTTATCAATCGTGATGGTTTGAATACAGCCCTTTGGAGTTAATTCTGCATCAAGAGTTAAATAAACATCAGCCATTACTTTCGAGAGTAGGGGGATACATGCATTTTGACAATAATATTCCCGAATATCGAAGTCACACTTAAATTTTTTTCCTTTTTTTACGAGAGCCCGCATATATCTGCAGTTAAGCTGTGAAACAATTCGATTCTTGCTATCCTCTTTCAATTCGAAATCTTGTTTAAGGAAGTCACCATCACTTTTTACGCGATCTACGATTTTCTGTAAGTATACATGAGGGGTTGTCCTCAATATTTGCCTCAATACCCATTTTGTCGCCCCTCCAAATCCTACAAATTGTAAAATGTAATTTGGGACGGCGTCAGTAAAATATTCTTTCACGAGACTTAACCCTCCTTTCGAATCGAGAAACTTCAATATAAATACAATATTATTCACCTTATCTTCAAAGGCACCATTCGCTATACTCTTGTAGTTCTTATCTTTTGGCATGATCTATCCCAAACTCTAATAATAAACAATCTAAGATTTTCGCATAAACATAAATAAAATGATTGGATTAACTTTTAAAGAGCAATTGAATTTTTGGGTGAAGAAAATTGGGTTTGTTTTTTTCGAATCTGGACTGGACAATAGGGATCATTTTGTTTAGTGTCTTTATCATCATCTTATTTACTTATTCGGTGGTCATTTTTAGGCAATCGAGGAGAAGTTCGATTGATTTAGGTGAGCGAAACATCTATCTTTATACGGTGGCGATATTCTTTTTTTTTCTTGGTATCTCTTACATAATAAGGACATATTTTATGTTTATTCTGCCCGATTCGGAAATTCAATTTATCACGAATTTAACCTCTGAGCGCGAGGGGGCTTTAATTAAATTCTTCTGGCAAATCCATATGTTCTTTGCGTTTCTGGGTATTGGAATCCTCATGATCGGGGTGGAAAAAAATGTCTTCAATGGAAAGACAAAATACCTGATTGCACTAGCAACGCTCATCTTTAATATTTTCATAATCGTCTTACCATATGATGTTTTTCATCAGTTCCATTATCCTCTGTTTATGACACCGATAATTCTACTCTTTGCTTACGTATATGTCGGTGTGAAAGGAACTGGCGGGGTTAAGAAAAATGCCTTCGCGGTTGTTTTTGGATTTCTTATTTTCTTCATAGGGATATTATTAAATTCAACCACAGTAAGAGAAATTCTTGGGCTTTTAGGAAGTACCTCCATAACAGCTATAATTTCGCCACTTGTTTTAATTATCGGGTTTACCCTATTAGCCCGCGGGTTTCAAAACAAGTTCTAAGTTATTTATATTGAATAGGATTCCTTTTTTCTCCGAATTTATTTCTTTAGTCAAAAAACAAAAATTTAAGACCAGTAATTTGTATAGATGATTATTAAGAGAAAAGAAGAATGGTCCGACAAAAAATGACGTGGAAAGTTTTAATTCCGGAAAAGCTGGATAATTCGGCAATTGAGTTGTTAAAAGGTGATACAAATTTTGAGCCTATTATACTTGAGAGCCCTGATTTAGCAACGTTGAAACAATCACTCCAATCATGTGATGGCCTCATCGTCCGAAGTAAGACGAAAGTAAATAAAGAATTGTTAGAGGCGAGTGGGAATTTAAAGGTAATTGGGCGCGCGGGAGTTGGGACAGATAACATTGATCTAATTGCTGCAGAGAAAAAGGGAGTATTAGTTGTTAATGCTCCTGAAGAGAGTTTAGATAGTGTTGCGGACTTAACTATCGGGTTAATTCTGTCACTTTGTCGGAGGCTTCACATCGCTTTTGAACGTACTCGGCAGGGGAATTTCCAACGAAATGACCTTCTAGGGTGCGAGTTACGCGGATTGGTTTTAGGGCTTGTGGGCTGTGGACGAATTGGGCGCAAGGTTGCGCAGAGAGCGAAAGCGTTTGGAATAAAAGTGGTAGGCTTCGATCCTTTTATCAGCCCTAAATTACTTGAGGCGGAAGGGATCGAACGAATATCGTTGAATAATCTTTTAAAATCAGCGGACATTGTATCACTTCATCTTCCCTTAACTGAAAGTACGCGTAATTTGATATCGGCATCTGAACTCAATCTGATGAAGAAGACTGCATATTTTATTAATACATCACGTGCGGATATTGTTGATTCAAAGGCACTCTTAGAGGCGATACAAGAGGGGCGTATAGCGGGGGCAGGGTTGGACGTAGTCAAAACTAAAGATCCGAACAGTCCTCTGCTTAAACATCCGAATGTTCTGGTGTCACCGCATTTGGGAGCATCAACAGTTGGAGCGCAAAAAAATGTGGGCCTAATCATTGTGCAAGAAGTGATGAGTGTACTCAAGGGAAAACCATCACGCTACCCCGTGAACTTTCCTAAATTACCACCTAATGCACAGGAGCTCTATATACCGTATCGCGATTTAATTTCCAGAATGGCAACTGTGTTACTTCCTCTTACAAAGACTTCGTTTAACAAGATAACTATTTCATATCCAAAAGGTCTCCCGACTCCGTTAATTTCGATTTTAACACGAAGTTTTCTCGCAATTTTTCTGAAATCCATTGTCAGTGGCGATATCAATATTATTAATTCTCAAAAAATTGCTGAAGAAAGAGATATTGAAATAGTTGAATCAATTCTTTCAGACAAGAAATATCAAAATACGGTAAATGCAAAAATTTCAATGAATAAAGAAATCGTGAATAGCATAAGCGCTCAAATTACGCCTGGGCAGCGGCTACTTTTAATAAAAATCAACAATTACGACATTAAATTTGAATTAACAGGGTATCTCTTTTTGATTGATTTCATGGATCGCCCAGGGATGATTGGGTCGATATGTAGCTTCCTTGGCGAGAATTCCATAAATATAGCGGAGCTTCAAGTTGCGCGATTGCTGAAGTTAAAGACTCAACTAATGACGTTGAAAACAGATCAAGACGTTCCACAAGAGATTACAAAAAATTTACAAAAATTAAAGGATATAAATGGTGTTTATTACTATTCTTTTAATCCATAGAAAATAGGAAAACCTAAATGCCTTTTGTAGATTATCAAGGAATAAAAGTTTATTTTCGGAAGCTTGGAGTTAAGGGAGATTTACCACCGCTTGTTTTAATTCATGGGGCATTTGCAAATCATTTAGCATGGTACTCACAGATTAAGTTCTTTTCAAAATTAACTGAAATCTACGTACTGGATTTGCCCGGTCATGGAAAGTCCGACAAACCAATGATTGACTACACTCCCCAATTTTTTAGTAATATAGTAAAACATTTAATCGTTAAAGAAAATATTCCAAAACCGATCATTGCAGGGCATAGTTTAGGCGGGATTATAGCTCAAACCTTTGCAATTGCTTATCCAGAATTGGTTGAAAAGCTAATTCTTCTATGTACAGGCGTTATACTATCATTTGGAAGTAAAATCTGGATGCCGGCGCCAGTATTAACGGTCCTGGGAAAAATATTATCCGCCTTCAGTTGGAGCTTTTTTTGTAAAATACTAAGTAAATTAACTGCGGGACATGAGATTCCGGGTCTTGAGGGGGTGCGGTTGGAGGCAGGTATGGCAGCAAGCTGTTCGGGTAGGGTTTTTTTAGACATCGCTAGAAATTTGGCGACGTATGACTTATCCACATCAATTAACAATCTCAAAATGCCACTTCTCTTCATTACTGGCACAAAAGATTTATTCTATAACCAAATAAAGATCTATAAACAACTTCCTAATGCCGTCGTTAAGGTTGTAAAGGGAGGCGAGCACGTATTACAGCTGCTCAACGAGGAACCCAACCGATGGATGTTAGAATTCATTAAAAGTTAGGTTTTTATTTTCATGAAACGAGGCGGAATTGCAACTCTGAAGTTGCACGGTGGTGCTGCGCCATGGTGGCTTTTGAAACGAATGAAACCTCTTGCAAAGTATATTTTCATCGTTATCGCGGACGAGTTCGGTCCTGAAACCATTTTAAAACGGTTAGCTGATCCGGTCTGGTTTCAAGCCCTCGCCATGGTCCTAGGTTTCGATTGGAACTCTTCGGGCTGCACAACAACCACCTGTGGTGTTTTAAAATCGATCTTAGATTTCGAACAACATGGTGTACAGGTTTGTGGAGGAAAAGGGGGGAAGTCGCGAAAGACACCTTCAGAACTGGTTGCGCTCAATAATTCAGATCTCTTCAATGGGAACCCAGATTCCTTAGTTTATGCTAGTAAAATGACAGCGAAAATCGACAACACCGCCATCCAAGATGGATATCAATTATACCATCACTCTTTCTTTGTGTCAACTCAGGGGGAATGGGCGGTGGTGCAACAAGGAATGAATTCTAAGATTAGTATGAGCCGCCGATATCATTGGCACTCGGAAGGACTAAAAAGTTTTGTAGTGGAACCCCCTGAAAATATAATAGGGGAAAGAATTCACGAAAATGTCTTGGATATGACAGCCCAAGATAGTGCAGACTGTCGAGATGCAACCGTCACTTTAGTAAACGACAGTCCAAATAAAATTATGAAAGAATATAATTTACTGACAGCCTACAGTAAAACGTCCCTATTGAACTGGATCCGCCCCACTGGAGAAAAAGTGCCTGTAATTCATTATAAGTTATTACCACGCCGGATGAATTGGCCTGCCGTCAAACGAATTTATGAATTTCAACCGAACAATTATGAAGAACTGCTTTCAGTAAGGGGAGTGGGACCAGCTACAGTCCGAGGACTCTCATTAGTTTCAGAACTGGTTTATAACGCGGTTCCTAGCTGGAAAGACCCAGTAAAGTTCTCATTTGCTTTTGGGGGCAAAGATGGAGTGCCATATCCAGTTAATCGGAAGGCGATGGATGAATTAATCCATATTTTAAGGTCCGCAATCCAAGAGGCGAAGCTGGGTCAAAAGGAGAAATTAAATGCAATAAAACGTCTAAAGACCTTCTCTGAGAAATTTGGATTATTATAGGTTGAAAACAAGTTTCTTATATTGAATAAATCAATGAAATTGTAATATGAGTTTCCAAGCCTTCATCGAACATTTATCTAAAGAAAGCCGATTTGACCGAATAAGGCTTCAAAAAATATACGAGGAGCATATCCTCTCGAAAAAAGAGGGAAGAATTTCTCAATATGAAAAAAAATTTCAAGCTGAGTGGGATGATTGGGCTAAAGAGAAGGGAATAGAAGATATCTCGGATTTTTTTTTGAATAGGGGCGAAAAGTTGCTTAGGGGTTGGCTACAAAGTTTTTTCCCCTTTTATACGGGAAACCAACGATTAATTCTTGTACTTAAAAAGGGCGGAACTCCTGAAGATTTTATCATTACCGTGTTTTATCGATTTACCCAAGAAGAATTAGACTCGGTAGACATCTCATTATCGAATAATAGAATATCGTTAACTCGCCAATCAGCATTAACGCGAGTATTTCTTGAATCATTCTTAGCAATGCGCCCCACAATCTCCAATATAGTGGGGTATAAATATTCTTTAATGGTAGAAGAATCCAGATTTCTCAAAAAAGCGGATGGAAGAATTTTATTCTTAGAAATCGTTGCCCGTCCCCATGAATAAAACTATTAAAATTTCTTAAAAACTTGAATTTCGGAGACATTCCGGGGTGTTTTAGGAGGTTTATTTTTCCAGACGATGATAATTGAAACCACAATGATAGCACACGCAATTCCGATACCGGCAAAAGCCCAATTCATATCGATTGACCATGGAACCCCAATAACATAAATGGATCCATTTGAGGTGGCAGCAACGATGTCAAGGAGCCCGTCAGCATTCAAATCAATCAGTATAATATCCAAAATGGCTCCCTCTAAAGTAATATTGTAGTGACGTCCAAGTGAATCAGTCAAAGGTTGCCCATCAAGATACCAGAGGGTGATATTAGAGGATGAATCGCCCATTAGCAAATATTCTTGGGATCCTGTGAAGAAATTGCTTATGCCAAGAGCAGTTACGGAGTTACCACTATAAAAGGAGTGTAATACAGAACCATCAGTTCCATTGAGGAAAAGGCTTCCATTATTAATTCCAATAAGGACTTCTAATTTTGAGCTTCCATTATAGTTATACAGAAGCATTGCGGGGGAGCTACTTTGATATGATGATGAATTCCAGAGAACTGATCCATTTTGAGTGAATGCATTTGTAATTTGCGCCCCTTTTATAATTATTTCAGGATTTGAAGTCCCCATCACATCACCCAAGAGAATATTCAAAGGTTTATTATTAACGCTAACATTCCACCTTTCTTCGCCTGTGATGTTCATGAGTGTAACTATAGAATCTGTCAGAACTAAAATGGCATCAATAACGTTATCCTCAGTTAAATCTACACATTTGAAATTCCCGATAGATTCCGTTAAGTTGTATGACCACAGTAATGAACCATTATAATGAAGGGCGGTGAGATTACCAAGTGCATCGCCTACAATCACTTCATTGATGGAGTCGTTATTGATATCTGCGATTTGGATATGAGTAACGTTATAACTTTTTTCCCATAGAAGCGTTAGCTTTTGAGTGGATTGATTGTATTTGATGGCGGTAAGCAGCTTACCATCCAATGACCCAGCCACAATTTCACTGGTGGAATCAACATCTAAATTACCTGTTGCAAGCGCGTTATAGGTATAATTTGACGGGATGCTGTAATTGCTTAGAAATTTTCCTTCGATTCCATCTATTAATGTTATATTCCCCTTTCCACTAACCACAATTTCACTTACCTGAACATGGTCTATATTTAAATCACCAGTCGTCTGAATAGCTGATAGCTGATTTCCTGTATCGTTTATCCAGAAATAGGTTTGGTAAACGGATTGGGAATAAGCAACTGGAATGAAATTCATCATAAAAAGTAATAAAACAATTCCAATTGTAAAATTAAATTTGCGTCTGTTCATTTTTCACTCTCTTAATTCAATCCTTCATTAACTAAAGAATGTTTTCATGGAATCGTAATCGCGTTTAAGTACCTCTATAATCGCCCGAATATCTATAATTTCTTCCCCCACG
The DNA here is from genome assembly GCA_016840125.1 of Candidatus Helarchaeota archaeon. The sequence goes on from JAEOSY010000471.1 coordinate 9,603, forward strand.
AGCAAAACAAAGAGTTGCCAATTACCTAGCATAACCCGTCTGAATAAAAATTGAAGGTTGTAATCTCCTTCAATCCTGCGAAGGTTTAATTCTAATTCATAACCAGCTTCTCGTACTTTAATTAAATCCTCAAAAAGGAAGTAGATGCCATTTATTGCTTGGAGAACGGCGTCCTTCTTTTTGGAATCGTGCGATCGGTACGCATTCCCAACGATAAAGAAGTTTTCGTCGAACAAGAGGGCGCCATCTAATTCAGCATCGACTATGAAAGTTTTAAGTAGCGTATCCAGGGCATTAAGCTTAGGAATTAATTCGAGGATGCTCTGTGAAAAGGCCTCGTTCAATGATCGTTTATTAAATATTGACGTTACAAAAAATTCAATCTCAAAATCATGAGCTTGTGATTTTTCCTTAAAGAGATTGATAAGTTCCTTAACCGATTTTTGACAATCGGGCGTACGAAAGAACTCGGGATCCGCTTTGTGAATTAAAATCACGATTTGAGGCACGAGACCTATCTCCTGAAAGTATTTTAATATATCAACGTAATACATTAACGCTTCCTTATAGCGGTTGGTATCGGTCACATCGACTACGAAGAATAATAAATCAGTATCGTCCAGTATTCGACTGCGTTTTTGCAAATAATTAGCTCTGTATTGCTCTTGCCCTCCCAGATCCCACCGAAAAATGGGGAAGCCGAGCACATTCATCTCGCTACGCTGCGCCCCTAACGTAGGTTTTACTTTTGAGGGTTCATATTCACCCGCCATTGTTAGTAAGATCGAGGTCTTTCCTGCTTCATCGAGACCCATAAGCAAAATCTTAAACATATTTTTTGTCAATCTCTTTACCCACTTTCTTTATTGTCAATAATTATCAAATACAAATTTTAAGTCTTTATCTATGAAATAGTTTTGGATGTGAGAAAAATGAGCGAAGAGCATGAGCATCTTGAATTATTGGATATGTACCAGGTCCCCTCTGCCATGTACGATATTGGATTTTTGCTCTAGGTTATGTAGTCTTTTTCTTAGTCTATGTTTTGATCAATTTCCGAGCTATAAAGAGATTAATTAAAAGTTAGCTAATAGTGAGAGCAAAATCAATTTCATGGTTTATCCGCTTAAGGGTAGTTCTATCCACCTTCTCCTTGAGAGCATCTAGTAGTCTTTTCTGTACCCTAACCCCCAAGGACGCAACATCATTCCCAGGTTCCAAAAATCCCTCAAGAATAAGTTGCATATTAGATACAATTTGGTCCCCAAAAGAGGGATCTTGGAGAATTTCAGCCATGGTATCCATGATTAAATCCATGTAGCCACTATGATAAATCAAATGATGCATTCGTTGAGAGGCTTGAACTGTTTCTACAATCTTTTTGCATTTCGTCTGATACTTCTGGAGATAAGATGCGGTATAATCATCTCTTTTTTTCGCTTTAATTAAAGTCTCTGCCGCGAGTTTCCCACTATAGCGAGCGTGCCATATCCCTTCATAGGTAAACCTATCAGAGAATCCCGCGGCATCCCCAACTAATAAAACTCTTTCTGTATAAAGATATTCCGGAATGCGGTCTGGGATAGGAGCCGCCCAGATGTGTTTTCCATCAAATTTAACAGGTTTAGCCCCCTCAAGTTTTTTTGAAATCATCGGATGATTCTTGATGATCTCACGGAATTGGTTAATTTTCACGAATTTATCGCACATCCCTACAGAGAGCCCTTCACGCTTTGTAAATATCCAAATGTAGCCATGAGGCGTGATTTGTGAATTAAAATAAAGATCATAGGCACCTCCACCAAACCGTTCATCAATGAGATAGGGTGGTAAAGAAAATTCAGCGATTATTGCTTGTTCTATATCTGCTGGGCGGTCCATTCTTAAGTCGCGCTGAAGTTGGGTACTTTTAGCGCCTGTAGCGATAACCAAAGCGTCCGCCTTTATCGTTTTGGAAAGACAATTATCATCAACCTCGACATGATCATGATATTTTGCAGGATTACATAACGCGGTGTTGTTCACGATAGTAGCGCCGCTTCGCTCTGCAAGATCTCTTAAATAACAATCTAAACGCGTCCGATAGGTGAGTTCTCCTAATGTAGTATGTCCATTGGTATCTAAATCAACGCTCTTTGTTGGTCCTGCAAGTAAAAGATGCTCCACTTTCCGTTCAATGATTTCTTTCGGTAACGGTCCAAAATCTTGCTCATTATGCCACATCAAACCGCCAGCACAAGTTTTGTAGCGGTCTCTATTCCCTTTTTCAAATAAGATAACATCTACATCGTTCTTTGCAAGGAGTTCAGCACAAGTTGCCCCTGCAGGACCGCCACCCGCAACAATTACGTCGTATTTCATTTGAAGCACCCTTTTATGAATTTAGAGTTAACGATGTTAACTATAATTAACACCGTTATATTAATATTTTCATAGATTGATAACTTTAAAAAATTAGAGTTCGATGTAATTCAAGAAGCCCCTTTCTCTTAGGTAATAAAGAAAGAATTATGAACGTAGTCCAGTAATTAAATATATTGAAAAAAGAGGGGAAGTTAATAAAAGTTAGAAATTACGATCTACCATTGTTTGTTTAATAAGCGCTTCTAGTTCCTTTTTCTTCAGACCTAACACTTCAATTTTCTGATGCATCTTCTCTAAATTTTCCTCTTGTGCCTCTAATTTATTAACATACTTATCCTTCAATCGCGCTTCGGATTGGGAATCCCCAAGGCTTTTTAGATTTTCGCGAAGCCGCTTTTGATCTTCGACAATTTTTTGGATATTAGCGGTTGTTTTTTTGATTTCAAGTTCAATTTCACGTTTTTGCATTTCGAGATCATATATTTTCAATAAGAAATCACGCTGTGCTTCAGCAATCAACTTCAATTCAAACCACTTCAAAATGTCCTTCTTGGCAATTTGGTTGAGGTTCAGTTGGCGGCGTTCAATTCTTCGAAGTTTAATCTCAAAAGTTGCCGTTTTCAGCGGGGTTAATTTGAGTTCATACCGATAATAGCTTTCAGTTTCATCTTCAGGTGCCCTGGTTTCATAGAGATCATACTGGTACTGTTTAGGGTGTTCGATGATGAGCGTTTTTTCTTCATTAGACTTATTTTTTATTGTATATTTTGTATGTTGAATGGAGAATTGGAAGGTTTCAGCATATTTACCGATTTTGATTTGATGGAGATTGGTGGTCCGATATTGGGAATCGGTGGAAACGAAGATCCCAAGTTCCACAGCGTAGGCAATTAACCTAGATTCATTTTGTTTTAGGAAAGGAAGCATGGCTTCCCCTGCAAAAGCATCATGGTCGAAAACAGAGATAGGCCCCGATTCCAAGGTTAGTTCAGTATCATTGGTTAATTCTAAGCACATCATCGGATTTTCCTTTCGGTTTTTTTGATTATATACGCATAATTTTTTGGCTGTAATGTTTGACTGGAGAATAGGGACAAGCGAACTCTGATTACGTTTCACAGTTACGGGAACCATTATTGTATACTCAAACCCAGCCATTCCAGCGGATTTACCCTTAGCTGCCACTTTCGTGGATCGTGCGACATCTTTCGCCGAGGTTGTTCTGCCACTGGCAACAGACATGAATCCGTAACCTGCTTGCTTTGCACGTTTGGGGGCTGCCATAGATGCTTCAGCATTCATCATAGGTCCATCATCGACGGCCAGCCCTTCCTCAAATTCTGGAGGTGTAATATCAAACGAGTCGACGCGCGCAATTTCAGGGCGGGAAATCCAATTCGGAGTATAGAGATCATAAATAAACGAAATAGGAAGCCCACTGATGAGGGAAAGGTTAATTTCTTCCCAATCCTCGTCGAGTATATTATCAACCAATGCCCAGCCTTGGATTAAGTATTTATTTTCAGGGGTTGAAATTAATCGGTAACTAGTTTTCCACGAGGGCATCTCCTGCAAATAGGTTATATTAACTTCTGCTTCTTCATTTCCCTCAAAGAAAATAGTGAGAGTTTTCGTATCCTTTTTCTTACCCAGATAAATAGTTTCAAGGAAGAAATTGAGTTCCTTATTCATTTTCGGGTCGTCTATTTCAAGCGACGTTATTTCTTTTATGTGTATATTCGTGATTTTCGCGTCATCAGTCACAATCACTAAATAGGGTTCCAACCGAGATTTATCGTTGGAGCCTTCCTCAATTTCTTGAACTCCCAATACTTTTCCATTTAGAGTTCGGGAGCCAATGGTGACTGAGATTTGGGTGCCAATGAGTTGTTTCATTAAGGAGATGAAGGAGTCAACCTCAGGTACCTTTATCATAGCATCTTCTAGAGCTCTTTCTGTATCAACATCAGATGCTTCATACGAGACCCCTGTTACAACCCCGCTAGAACATATAATTGATAAAGTTTTGAGTATGTCATTCATTACGTCAGTTTTAAAAGATAATTGTAATTTCTTCTCTTTATTCATATTAACAGTGCCTTTTCTAACAAAATAACCGATCCCAGTTTTATAAAGGATGGTTTTACTTATTTTCATCATAAATTAACACCTAATTTGGAGGTTCAGTTTTCTTTAAGAAATTATACTTTATATAGCTTTTAGACGAAGTTATTTCTTGAAGTTTGGAGATTTTTCTATGGAAAAGCGAATGAAGAAAAAGCGGGTCTTACTAGGAATTACTGGGCTTCTGGCACTTTTAGTTTTCAGTAGTATTTTAAACACACCTTTTGAATTGCCAATACCTATCCAAACTCAGAAAAACACCCCTGTTGCGCTCCATGCGACTTCAGAAACAGGTGTATTACGTTGGAACACCACATGGGGCAACACTACTGACGACAGAGGTTATGGATTAGTGATAGATCCAAATGGCTCAATCTACTGTACAGGTTATACGAATAGTTTTGGGGCAGGTGGTTATGATTTATTACTGGTCAAGTATGCGCCCAATGGAACACAACTTTGGAACACCACATGGGGTGGCTCTAATGATGATAAAGGCTGGGGTATAACGATGGATACCAACGGTTCCCTCTACTGTGTCGGTGAAACTGAAAGTTTTGGGGCTGGTGGCAAGGATTTTGCATTAGTCAAATTTGCCCCGAATGGAACGCGACTCTGGAACGTCACATGGGGTGGGTCCAATTATGATTGGGGTCGGGGTGTGGCAGTCGATACCAACGGTTCCATCTATTGCACCGGATCTATTGCCAGTTTTGGGGCGGGTAGCAATGATTTGGGGCTGGCGAAGTTTGACCCGAGTGGAACGCGACTCTGGAACATCACGTGGGGAGGTTCTAATGTCGATTATAGTAATGGAGTAGTAGTGGATGCCAACGGCTCCATCTACAGTTCAGGTCTAACTAAAAGTTTTGGGGCAGGAAATGATGATTTCTCCCTGGTCAAGTTTGCTTCCAATAAAACCCTCCTTTGGAACATCACATGGGGTGGTCCTGATATTGATTATGGGTATGAACTGACGATGGATGCCAACGGGTTCGTCTACTGTACTGGTGCTAGGAGTTTTGGAAGTAACACGGATTTGGCACTGCTCAAGTTTGCTCCGAATGGGACGCGACTCTGGAACACCACGAGGGGTGGTTCTGATACGGATATCGGCTGGGATGTGGCGATTGATGTCAACGGCTCACTCTACTGTACCGGATATACGAAAAGTTTTGGGGCAGGCAACAATGATTTAGTATTGGTCAAGTTTGGTCCAACTGGAACGCAACTAGGGAGTGCCACATGGGGTGGGTCAAATAGTGATACCGGTGCGGACTTGGCGCTTGATGCTAACGGTTCCATCTACTGTGTGGGTTTCACTACTAGTTTTGGGGCAGGGGGCTTTGATTTAGTACTAGCCAAGTTCGGATTTCAACAAGGACTCAATTTGAATGTGGTTGCCAATGCTACTACCCTCATTACCAATCAGTGGATTCAGCTCACAGTCAGCTGTTCTAATTTGAGCGCGGAGAACGTGTCTCGCTTGTGGTTTAATAATCCTTTTGATGGAATTAATTATACCTTAGCGACCAACTTTACGGGAACTCAGATCCATTACTTAAACTTCACGAGCGCCTCAGCTGGCACGTTCATTTTCAAATTTTGGGCTAATTCCAGTTCAGGAATGGGAATAATTATAGAGAAAGAAATCATGATTACATGGAATGAGCCTCAACCTCCAGATTGGAGGTTAATTACACTAATAATAGTCATTATTACGGTAATTGGTGTGTTAGCTCTTGTAATAATTATGCGACGCAGGAAAAAAAAGAAAAAAACCGCCTAATCCATTCTCGAGAGAAGAGATGTTTAATCTTCGCTTAATTCAGATTTGACAGCCTCGAATTTTTGTTTTAGCTCCGTTAGTTTAGATTCTAGTTCTTTGATATCCTGCCCGACAAGTACAAGATAGATAGGTCCATCCTGAAGAAGAACTCTCCGGAAAGTAAATTCTATGTCGAAAATACTTTCTTTTTTCAGGAGATCCATCCTCAGTATATACCCTTCTTCGCTCACTTTCACAAGAGCCTCGAATAGCATATAAATTCGATGCAAGGATTGTAAAATGGCATGGGATTTTGCAGGATCATCGTGAATAGCACTACCAATGTGAATAAAATTGTGGTCATAAGTGAAGACGGCATCAATCCCATGTTTTTCAATGAAGTTAAATAGAAAGTTATTAATAAGGTTCGGTTTCGGAAATAAGCGGAAAATACTCTGGGAAAAAGCGTACATCAAAGTATCCTTATTAAAAACAGATGTAATGAAAAAACTGATCAACTTTCTAGAAATTCGGTCTTTGAAAAGGTAGATGAGCTCCCTGATGGCTTTTTGCCCCTTTACATTTTTTAGGTATTCAGGATCAGCCTTATGTAAGTAGATTACTATTTGTGGTTTTTCTTTTTTCTCTATTAAAAAATTTGAAATATCATCGAAGTACGAAACCGATTCTGAAAACCGGGCTTCATCTTGGATGTCTATAACATAAATGAGTAAATCAGTGCTGAGAAGGATTTCTGAATGTTCGTCTAGGTAGGTATTACGGTATTCCTCTTGCCCACCGAGGTCAAGCCGTGTGATTTTGAATCCAAGAACATCAATTAAACTTCGATCTGCACCAATTGTTGGCTTAATTTTAAGCGGATCATATTGGCGGGCGATTGAAAGTAGTATGGACGTTTTACCTGCATTATCTAATCCCATAACCACAATTTTTAAAGATTGTGAAGCCATCCTCTTTTCAACTCATTATATTTATAATACATTCTGTAAACCTAATGAGATTTAAACCTCTGCATTTTCCTTGGAAGTTTGGGATAAAAGCATAAAAGGATTTAATAGAATACCATATTAAATCAGATATGTTCATTAGGTCGTGAAAAAATGGAATTAAAACTAAAGCATTTTTACTCTCTATTCCTTTTTGTGATTCCAACAATAATAATATCGATTATTTTATTTATAGTGGAACCACCCAGCACCACAATTCTCATTGGATTTATTGTTCTGGTGATTGCAGCATGTGGTACATATTATTTAGGAATTAGAGGGATTTTAAATGATAAAGAATAGGACGGTGATTGTTTGCCATATGTAACGTTGAAGGATGGTTATAAAGTCTATTATATAGAAAAAGGTAGTGGCGGAGTTCCGCTGATTTTCGCACATGGCTTTTTAGGTAGCTCATGGTTATTCGAGGCACAAGTCGAGCATTTTTCTAACAAAGGATATCACGCAATCGCCCTTGATCACTTGGGTCATGGGCAATCGGATAAACCTGAGTCTGAAGCTTATGAACTGGTAGATCTAGCGAAGAGTCTTGAGGAATTTCTCTCTCAGGTTGTTGGGGATAAAAAAATTGTTTTGATCGGCCATTCTATGGGTGGAATGATTAGTCTGATTTACGCGACTACTCCAGAATTCGCAAAGAGATTGAAAGGATTAATCTTGATGTCAACAGCACCAAAACTCCAAAATCCAGGATTGGATAAGTACGTAGAAGATCTGAATGCAGGGACACTTTCTTTGAAAGAAGAGAGCTCAATCAGAAATATTTTAGTCGGGCTTTGCTTCCATAGGATTTATAAAAAAGCACACCCAGAGATCATAGAGGAATTTATCCGACTAAGTCTGGAGAATGAAGAATACGTGGGTCTCAGGACAATGAACGCGATTGTAAAGCGATATAATGTTGTAGATAAAATATCAAATATTAATGTTCCAACTTTAATATTAACAGGCGATAAAGATAGCTTTATTCTCCCAACCGAGTCTGAAAAGATGAGTCAAGTTATACCTAACTCTAAGCTTGTTAAATTATCCCCTAAAATTGCCCATATGATCCAATACGAAGCGATCGATGATTATCATAAAGCCATAGAAGATTATCTCAAGGATCTTTAAATTTTTTTCATCTTTTTTTTATATTACAAACAATCATATCGGTTTCAATGGAATGATTTGATAAGATTGTATCTGTTTAGAGTATCTAATTTCAGCGTCCACTTGAAAAACTTCCTTAATGGTTTCAGATGTTAATACTTTCTCTACGGATCCAATCGAATATACTTTCCCAGAAGATAATAGGAGAAGTTTATCACAATAGCGGGCGGCCATATTGAGGTTGTGGGAGACAAGAAGCGTTGTTAATTGGTTTTCATGGGTAATTTTTTGGATCAAATCCAATATTTCTAATTGATGATTGATATCAAGGTGAGAGATTGGTTCATCAAGGAGGAGAATTTCGGGTTGCTGGGCTAAAGCCCGCGCAATAATGACTTTTTGGAGTTCGCCACCGCTGAGCTCATCAATATATCTCTCAGATAAATAATCAATTCCAGTTAAAGTCATCGCATCTCTTGTAGCTTCAAAGTCGAGCTGGGTTTCACTCCCTAGTGCATCGATGTGAGGGTATCGTCCCATCATAACAACCTCGAGAACTTGAAATGGGAAAACTTTTGACATTTGAGGAACTACCCCTATTATTTTTGCAATTTCTTTTCTATTTAAAAGCGATAATTCGGTTCCATTGATTAAAACCTCGCCACTCTGAGATTTCAAAACCTTATTAATACACTTAAGGAGTGTTGTTTTTCCTGAGCCATTGGGTCCTAGGATTCCTAGAATTTCACCTTCTTTTGCATTAAATGTAACATCCTGTAGAGCACAAACGTTGCCATAGAAAAAGGTTAGAGATTGAATTTTAAGCTGCAATTATTTTACCATCCTGTCACTTTCTTTCTTTTTTTCAGAAGATAGAGGAAAAAGGGTACTCCAATTAATGTAGTGATAATTCCAACAGGGAGTTCGATTGGTGCGATAAGGCTTCGTGCTAGAGTATCAACCCAAATTAAAAAGATCGCACCAACGAAGCAAGATGCCGGTAATAAGGTCCGATGTTCTGGTCCAACAATGATCCGCATGATGTGGGGAATGATTAAACCTAAAAAGCCAATAATTCCGCACACCGAAACAGCTGCAGCTGTAATTAATGAGGCTAGTATTAACAAAATTATCTTGAATTTTTCAACGTCTAATCCTAGGTTGAGGGCAGTCTCTTCACCCATCATTAATAAATTCAATTGACGACTGAAATAAAACAAAATTGTAATGCCAATAAATATGAAGGGTAATGTGAAAAGAACTTTATCCCAGTCGCTTGCCCAGAGCCCCCCCATTAACCAGAACCAAATGGATTCCAATTTTTCACCAGCAATGTACATTAGAAGTGATACTAAAGCTGAAAAGAGGGCGCTAACAGCAATGCCTGTTAGTAATAAAGTTTCTATAGACGAACCCTCGCCTTTGCGAGCAATCATATAGACGATATACATGGTAATTAGCGAAAAAAGAAAAGCCATTATGGTAACTGCAGAAATGCCCGCGAGGAGGTTGATACCAAGAATAAACGCTAAGGATGCTCCAAATGCGGCGCCTGAGGAGATGCCGAGGACATAGGGGCTGGCTATAGGGTTTCTAAACATAGCTTGCATCACAACACCTGCAACTGCAAGGGCAGCCCCTACTAGAGCAGCAAGGACGATTCTGGGGAGCCTGATCTCTAAGATAATAGCTTGATATCCTTGAGGCCAAGTGCCAGGGGAAATATTAAATAAGATTTCTAGGACCGTTCCCGGGGGGATATACACAGGTCCAATCATGAGAGCCCCGAGGAAAGTAGAAAATATGGTGATTAGCAAAATAAAAAAAAGGAGAATCCGATTTCGGCGTTTTTTCTTATAAATTTGTTCAATATCAAGCGGTTGCAGTTAATTCACCAGTTTTAAACTAGGGCGGATGGAACCAGTCTAGAAATTGTTCTAATCCGAGAGCTAATCGCGGACTAGCTGTCACCCAACCACTTTCGATTTGGTAAACAGCATCATTTTGGACTGCGGTAATATTTCCCCAGCCCGCCCTGTTTTTTATGTCGGTAACGGATGCACCGTAGCTTACAACTACAATTATTTCGGGATTCCTTGCAACAATATATTCACTACTTAGTGTTGGATATCTAGATGATTCATTATCTGCAAGGTTAATCCCCCCGGCTACCGAAATCATCTCGTCGGTAATTGTTCCATTTGCCACAGTTTTCCCAAGCGAGCTCAATTCGTAATAAACTAGAGGGTTTCCCGTGACGTTTTCCACGGTATTGGTGATATTATTAATCGACTCTTGAATCTCTTGATTTACTGCAGCAGCCTCAATAGTTTTATCGAGAAGACTCCCAATGGTGGTTGTTAAGTTTAGAACATCGGTAATAGACTGGGGATTGATTGTAAAGACTTCAATACCTAAATTTTCTAGCGCATTAATTGCACTAGAAGAATAATACCATATAAACGCAAGAGAGGGATTTAATGAAGCAACTAATTCTAAATTTAGAGATGACGAAGTTCCAACATTCGTTTTATTCGGAACTATATTTGGATAATCGCTAAGTGCTCCAGGAGCTCCTGCAAATGCTGCAGCGCCCGCTGATGCATAATTAATACTATATTGATCAACTCCTACTAATTTATCTTCTGCTCCAATTGCAATGATAATCTCAGTGCAGGCAGCTGCAAGAGATACTACGCGATCTTTACCTTGATTTAAAGTACTGAGTTCTGCGATCAAAATAATGCCCGTAATAGTGCCGCTAAAAATGGCAGAAATAAGTATAATGTGAAATAATTTTGATTTTGCCATATCTATTCACTAGCAAATTGTTATTCTGTGAAATGTATTTTAGATTTAATGAAATCATTAAATCTCCTATTATATAAGGTTTTTTTCATATGAAAAAGAATAGAGGAGATCGCGTTATTTTTAATTTTGGGCTCAAGAATGGGCAGGAGGTACTTATTTCTACTTACTTACTCATTCTTTTGATTGTTTTATAAAGAAAATAGAAAGATGAAAGAAATAATTGTTGGTAATTACTGCTTTACTCTCTTAAGTTTGTTTTATTCGGGGAGGCGGGATAAAAATCTCTCGTTGATCAGTTTTTTCTAAATCAATAGCACCTTGGGGACAGAGATGGGCACAAACCCCACAGCCTATACATTTGGCTTCTTCGATTTTAGCCACATCATCTTCTAAAGTGATCGCTTTCATTTGACATTTTTCTACGCAGGTACCGCAGCCGATACATTCATCAGGATTCAGTTTAGCAAGATAATTTGTTATTGTATGGAAAGGCCATACCCCTTCGTGATACAACCGAAAGATCCCACAGCAACAAGCACAACAGCTACAAATTCCCTCGATCTCTCTGCTAAAATCGAGCTTTGTATGAAATATTTTATGAACTAAACCATCATCTTCTGCCTGTTTTAAAATTTTCTTGGCATCATCCTTTGAAATCTCTCGAGCGTAGTTATAATTTATTGAATTATAAGCTGCTTTTCCGAAAAGCAAACAAATCTCCTTAGTATCAGTAACTTTGCAAGGATCCTTGACAAGATCTTGCTCATGTTTACAGTAACATGTAGTAAGGGCGATCCGTTCTTGGGAATCTATCAGTTTAGAAGCCTCTTGAGTTAATAAGACGACCTCTTGCCCAACTTCCACTTTCGCTTCGACTGGAATCACGCGGGCGGGGGGCGGAAAGTCTTTGAATCGAGGCATTACATCATCATAGTTACGTTGAGTTCCTTCCTTTAGCTCTGCGAAGATTTTCTCAACAACTTGAGCCAGTTTTATATCTTTCTCACCACTTTCGCCCTTCATCATCGTATATTCAATAATTCCAGGAAAAAGAGGCATGAGCGAATAGACCATAATTCCTGAGCTTCGACTAGGTGCTCCTGAAACTATACCATCTGCCATTAGGCTTTCGAGCATCTTGAGAATTTCAGCTTCGGGCAGCCCGGTCTCTTCTTTTAATTGATCAAGGTTGAGCGAGGGCTTTTTAAAGAGGTGGAGAAATTTTGCTTGTTCCTCAGTCATTTTAAGTTGAAAAAATTCTAAAAGCGTATCCGAAATAGGGAACGGTATTACGCCCGCTCTCACAATATTGCGAATCGCCTTATTCCAAATCGCCTTGGACATTTCAATTCAATCCTTAAACATTTCAATTCAATTCAATAAAATTGAAATCTGAAACAACAAAAATAAAACATCTAATTAATTTTTTCTTTAATTAGTAACTAAGTAATCTAAAGATTTAAAAAAGATATAGAAGTATTTCAAAACTATGGCTGCTGAAATCTTTCTAGTAACTATCTTACTTATCGCTTTTACTATTATAGTAGCAGTGATTTGTCTCTTTCTACTGATCCAGCTTTTACGAGCGGATAAAGAGGCGCGCCCGTTTTTAATCAGTCTGTTCTTTTATTTTTTACTGTTATGTGTAGCAAATAGTCTACAAGTGGTTTATAATATCTTGAACTATGATATATTAGTAGCGCCAAGCTATGATATCACATTCTATACAACGTTTTTCGTTTTTCTACTCACACTTGCAGCCCCCATTTATTTAATTTACCAGATTGAGAAAATCTTCTTTCAATCGAAAATTCTCGCAAAATATCACACATTTTCCCTTTTGAACCTAATTTTGTATATCGCCTTTTTAGGAATTGTGAGCTTTCAAGCGTTCAACGATATATCTGTGATAACAGAGTTCAACTTCATAAACTACATTTTTGTAGCTGGAGCTCTTTTAGGATTGCAGATTTTATTTGTGATTTGTGCATTTTTTTACTTAGGCATAAAGTCAACGGGACGATATAGATTATATGCAATCTTTATTGCATTAGGGTGGCTGGCAAATTACGCTGCAAACACTCTCGCAACCTTAGTTACCACCTTAACCCCTACAGTAATTCTTGCTTTATTCATTCCGAAGCTTATCGGTGTGGTGCTCACGGCGATTGGACTCTATAAATTTTATGCTCTTAAAATCGAGTAAGCTCTCTCCTTTTTACTCTTTCAAAGTGTAGGAGAAAAATGACATGTCTTTGAATATGCAAAAAAAATAGTCCTGATTCTTTTTTAGATAGTTATTTTATATTATAATTTACAACTTGTTATCAAAAATAATAGATAAAGTGATAATGAGGGATTTAAATGGGTAAAGGTAAAAGGATTATTAAACAAGCAAATGAATTAGGGTTTCTGGAACTCCCTTTAACAGTCCTCTACGGGCGGCCAAGAAAAATTAAACAGACTTTTTCGAAAATTATCCCAGATTATGTCGCGATACTCCGAGATTGGATGACTTGGAAAGATCCTGAGTGCCTAATGAAAGTTGACAGAGGCGGTCGGAAACGGAGGGATATTTTTCTTTCAGTTAAAGAAAAAATATACATTGAGAACTTTGGGAAGGTCTCCGGCTTTGGGGGTTATGACACGGATAATCATGTGTTTCAGATAAGCTTTTGGACAGAAAATGATGAAGTTATTCGTGAATTCGTTAAATCTATTAATGAAAAGTTCGCAGATGTCGGCGGTATTCTTGATCACATTAGATGGGATAAGATTAAGAAGCAGTATAAAGTTGAAAAAGAGGATTGTCTTCCCGCATGGAATAAATATCTTCCATAAAATTTTCTTTTTTTTGCACTGATTTTTTTTTTTTTTAATTTTAAAACCTGTTATTGTCGGAGTGTGAAATGTTAGGTTAAACTATTCTTGGATCCTCGTATGTCGTTAAACATGTCTTTCACGTCACTGGACTCGAAAAAAAAAAGCTCAAATGTTAAGTGTTCAATCTGCTAAAAACCATATTGGCGTTCCAAACGCGTTATATATTGATATAATTGACCCCCCTTTTCGAAAAGCATAGGTCTGAGTTCTTTGAGAGCGTTTATTAAGGGGAAGAAGTGATTGGCCATTGCATTATCCGCAACACCAGTTCTATTGATAACATAGGACATCGGTTCGCGACACTCATTCCGCACAGTTAAAGCAAATTGGTTCAATACCGCCTCATTGATTGTTTCACCGATAATTATTTTTATGGATTCTTGGGTTGAGCCGCATGGGCTTCGTCTAACTAATTGGATTTCGTCAATGATATTACTCTCTGCTCGCATTTTAATTATGTATTCGGGTTTTCCAAACGTTCGGGCAAATTCATTGAACACTTCCGTTTCAGAATTAGGTGCTAGCTGACACATAGAGGTTGGCATGATAATTTTAGCATCTAATTCTCGTCGGATTTGATTTAGAAATCCTTCGCCATTATTTATCGCTTGAATTATAGGTATATCAAAGGAGCAAATCTCATAGGTAATATCTGGGTGTCTATGATAATTAATGAGTAAATCAGCTAATTTTATCTTTTGTACAGTATGATCTTCAAGCTCAACTTCATCGATTATTTCATTCGGATCATATTCTGGAAGAATTACTAACTCGGTATCAGGGAATTCTTTCTTAATATTTACAACTGCTCTATCGCCGTATTTCCCATCACTAATAATAACAATTTTCATTCTAGATCAACGCATGAAAACCTAGAATGGGAATTAAATAATCTTGCCTTAGAAAGAGAAGTTGAAATTATCCATATAGTTTCGTGATTAATTGCTGTGGAATGGAGTCACGGTTCGCGGTGGTTACTTCAACAATCTGAAAACTAGCGGGAGTCAATCTTTGCTGTAATTCAGATAGGGATGCTGTTCGCACCACCAAGAGGAGATGTCCCTGACCATTTAATGGTAGCAGATTTAAAATCGGGAAAAAACCACCTTGTTGTTTAAGCTCTAAGGGACCAATTTCGTCTAGGAGGAGGAGGTTTTGGGGATAGTGGCAGGCCTGCGTAAGTACTTCTATGGCTCGTTCTAAGGCAAGTTGATTAAAGCTGTAATTTCCGACACGGGGTCCATCAAATTCCTGTTCCGTGCTGGCAAGAAGCCAACTTTCGCCGTTGCTTATATTGAACGCAAAAAACCCAACTTTTTTACCTGAATTGTTATATAGTGCGGGAGTCAGCAAGCCTGTGGGATTTAAATTCCGAGTTCGCATTAGCTTAATTAATTCCGTACAGAGTTTTGTTTTTCCGACTTGTTTCTCGCCTGTCAACAAGAGATTCATCTAGATCACTTAGATAAACGGAGTTATTTGAGTGTGGTTTTATCTTGATTAAGCTTCACTAATTCTAATTCGGCTTTTTTTATGGCAGTATCAATGTATTTTTCACATTTTTTATAGTATATGAGTAATTTTCGTCCAAAATCAGATAACTCGATACCACCACCGCCCCCAACACCCCCGCGATGAGTGATTACGGGGCTTTCACCATACCGATTTTTGATCTTCTGTAGAAGATTCCAAGCATATTTATATGAACATTTCATGCGTTCTGTTGCTTTTCCCAAATCCTGCAATTCATCAATTGATTCAAGCAACTTCGCACCCCCTTTTCCGAGGACATCTTTGCCATCCTCTTTTGAGATCCAAAGCTTGTATTTTAGTTGGAGGTTTGAGATGTTCATTGTTCTTCTATTCATTGATATGAATTTTGGCATATTTGAAGCTTTCTTATGTAAAATTTTAAATTCTCTCGTCATAGAGAACGTTTTATATAGGGGTACATAACGTAGTTACATAACATGGTGATCATTTATCCCTAAAAAAAGCAAAGGTGTATTTTAATGGAATTAACCAGAAACATGAAGGTATTGGTTGTAATTGCTATCATTGTAGGTGCGTCGCTTCCGTTAGTACTATGGTTAGCTTTCCCACAACAATCCCCAATCGACTGGACTATTACCCTCTATGTGGATGAGGGCGAACAAGTCAATGTGACATACCAGGAAATTACGAATACATCTCTTTATACAACATTCACGAATCAACACTTAGTGACAATTAAATATGTCTCGCAAAACATAGATAAAGACGGTTTATATACAGGAATTAGCATTTGGGATTTAATCCAGCAATCAGGAATTAATTATAGTACCGCTAACCATATCAGGTTCGAAGCTTCTGACGGATGGATGAGCCCAGCAATCCCACTTTCATTAATTGAAAGTGCAGGTAGTCTTGCGGCGATTGTTTACGACCGTGTCGGAGGCTGGCATGACCTAGTTGAATATGGTCCCCTTATGCCGATAATCAACCATTCCGTGACAGATTCGATAACTAGCACAAGATATTCAGTGAAAAACTTTACTAAAATTATTTTTGAAACCTATAATAACTGGAACCTCACTATATTTGGAGATTTCGCTGAAAACAATGCGACTTTTTCACTGGGTCAAGTAATGACCTCAAGTTCACACTGGTCAAGGCGTGTAACAAATGAGATATTTAACTACACGGATGTTGGAGGTACCAGTGAGTTAAGAAATTTTACAGGAATATCTGTCTGGGACTTGTTTGATCGGAATACGATAATCGAAAATATTACCGGAAACGCGATTCGATTCGTGGCTGAAGATGGTAACAAAAGTAAGGAAATTCCTTTAACGACGGTTGAAGACAATACAACAAAGGTCGCAATAGTATGGACAGAGGATGGAGTTCCTTTGGGCTCCAGTAATGGCTATCTCATGGGAGTTCTCGATTTTACTTTGTTTCCCCTCTCGAATAGCAGTGAATTTTGGACAGAGAAAGTCGTTGGAATTGAGTTCTTCTTTATTGTTTAAAAACAATTTTTTTTTTTTGTATCTAAGTATGTTGGAGAGAGAGAATTGGCAATTAGCAGGAATCTAAAAATTTTGATTTTTTGTGCGGCGATTATAGGGGTGACCATCCCGTTAATAGCCTATAATTTCATGGTACAGAACCCTATCGTTTGGGAGGTAAGAATTACTGGGAATGTTAATTTTGAAGTCATCATCCAATATCAAGAAGTGGTGAATAGTACATATGGGGTTGTTGATAATCGCCATTTTCACTACCTCAATACTTGGGGGACCGAGAGGGATTATTATTATACTGGGGCAAGCCTCTGGCAGATCCTCAATCAAACGGGGGTGCTTAAAGGGAATTCGACACAGTATTATTTTTCTTGTTATGATAATTATGTCACGGAGAAGCTGTGGTTAAGTGATATCGAAGCAAATCCAGATTATGTTCTAATAGCATTTAAAAAAGGGAGTGAGTTTCTAAAACCTAAATCTGAAGGTGGAGAGGGACCCTTACGAGCGATAGTCGATTTTAATTTAACAGATCCAGGTCCAAATAGTGAATATTGGGCAATGTATGTCAATGAGATTATAATTGTTTGAAAGAATATCAGCTGTTGGTAGATCTTCGAGATGAATGGAAAGATTCTAATCAGAATATCGAATTTGGAGGAAGGTTCCCAGCCTAACGGAGAATATATACCAACCTCAGGGTTTATGAAAAGAAACACAGTGTTCGGATATTTAACCTTAAGAGACTTACTCATTGCAGCGATTTTAGGTGTAATGGGAGGATTTATCTCCACGTTAATTCCCTTTTCTTTACCAATAAAAATGGTATATCCGTTCATGGGCGGAACACAATTAGTTTCGGGTCATCATACTATCTGGATGGCGATTGCGTTTGGTTTGACGCGAAAAAAAGCCGCACCAATAATAGCTGCCTTTATCAAAGGGATTATTGAAGCCATGCTCGGGGATGCATGGGGAGCCTTCATCATTTTAATTAATCTATTGGAGGGATTAGTACTGGTTGCGGGATTTTGGCTAATGGAGAAGTTCAACGAGAGCAATACAAATCTAGGATGGGCAATAGCTGGTGGATTAGGAAATTTCATTCAGGCACCTATTTTTTGGGCACTGGCCGGCAGATTTGCGGTAATCCATTTTTCACTCGCGATTCTAGCTATGATTTTTGCTTTTATTTCAGGTTGTATAATAACGGGATTTCTAGGACGACAAATTGTGAATTTAATTAAAAAAGCAGAAGGCGAATCATGACGCATGGATCCTGTGATTGAATTTCAAAATTTTACGTTCAAATACGCGAATTTGGATTATGATATTATTCATAATGCTAATATTACAATTAATAAAGGAGATAATGTATTAATTTTTGGACCATCGGGTTCAGGCAAATCGACTTTGTGCTATTCAATGGTAGGTTTGATACCTTGGTCAATTAATGGTTTTTTTAAAGGGAGGGTTAGGGTTCTTGGGCAGGATCTAACAGACATAACACCAAAAGAAATTGCGGGCGCTGTCGGGTTAGTCATGCAAAATCCAGATAATCAATTTGTTAATTTAACGGTCTATGATGAATTAATTTTTGGTGCAGAAAATCTGAAAATTCCAGAAGAAAAAATAGAGGAGAGATTAGAGAGACTAGTTGAACTTTTAGCGCTTGAATCTCTGCTGGAAAGAAATGTTCTTCAATTAAGTGGTGGGGAAAAGCAGCGAGTTGTTTTGGCATCTATTCTGATGATGAAACCCAGAATTTTGATTTTGGATGAACCGCTTGCGTTCTTAGATGCTCAAGGGCGATTAGAAATTCTTCATCACATCTCAAAATTAAAGAAAAAGTTTAGTAAGGAACTGACAATTTTGATAGCGGAACATCGAATTAACGAGATTCTACCTATAGTAAACAAGTTTCTTTTTATAGATCAGGGAAAAGTGGAGCTATATAATGATAGAAATGAAATAAAGGGGGTTTATTTTAACGAATTTCCAGAGGAAATTGGTTTTAAAAAATACGAAAAGGATATCCTTGCGATTAAAGCACCACCACAATTTTCGTATGAGTTATTAATTAAAGAATACCTCTTTACATCTCGCTCGAAAGATATTTCTGCCTATGATAAACGTTCGGAGCAGTTAATTAGTTTTGAGGGTGTTTCATTTAGCTATGTCCAAGATTGGGGGAAATACGAAAAACGGGTTGAACAAGTTTTTGATAACATTACCTTTACGATTCAGTCAGGAGAAATTATTGGAGTTGTAGGACCAAATGGCTGTGGTAAGACTACATTACTTTATTTGATTGGTGGAATTTTAAAGCCTGATAAAGGAAAAATACTATTCAGAGGTACAGATTTGAAAAAACTACCGTATGCAGAATACGCAAAACAGATCGGTTTAATTTTTCAGAACCCTGAATCCCAGTTATTAAAAAATAAAATAATTGAAGAGTTGGAATTTGGTCCTAAAAATTTCGGACTTCTCGATTTATTAGATGAAAAGCTTATTGATGAACTAATTAGTTTAATCTTTTCTTCTCAAGAACAAGTCCTGATTGATGCTTTAGAACAACGCTCTCTAACAGATTTAAACCCGTTCCAATTGTCGTGGGGTCAAAAACGTAGATTGAATCTTGCTTCGCTCTATGCTTATTCGCCATTAATTTATTTGTTAGATGAACCTTTTACGGGGCAGGATTTTCACGTAAGAAAGGAAATCATAGACACTTTACTTGGAATTCTAGGCACACAAAAGTCAGCTGTAATTTGTTCGCACGACGAGGAAATCTTGAGTTTATGCTCAAAGGTCTTAGTGATTGGAGAAAATCAGTTTAATGTGTATGAAAAAAGTAGAGTTTAGAGAGTATCAAGAGGTTTCGTTGTGAAAAAGAAAAATAAACCAAAAAAGACAAAAACTGGCAAGTTAAAGCAGATAACGGATTATGCATTTAATTTTAAGCCAGGAACCTCCTTTTTCCATAGATTAACTGCAGTTAGTAAGATTTTGTGGTTCGTTTTAATGACATATATTGTTCTTATTCAGTCAAGTCTCATTATCCTTTCAACAATAATGTTGATGGTTTTTTGCCTTGCCAAAGTGAGCGGTATTGGTTTCACCGAAATTCTTAGAAAATTACGCTGGATAATTATCCTAGTAATTGTTACAATACTTCTGAATATTTTCTTCAATGCAATTCCAGGTGGAGAAGAACAAATATTATTCTATATCTGGTATCCTTATATTCCAGTCAGACGCCTTGCAGTCTATTTTGCACTCAAAGTGGGAATCTGGGTTCTCACATTAAGTACTTGTGGTTTTATTTTTTTAAATACAACTCAACCAAAGGAATTGGTTTACGGTTTGCGTAAATTGAGGCTACCCTATAAACTTGCGTTTTCAATAATGGTAGGTTTACGCTATATTCCCCTTATCCAAGAAAGTACAAATGCGGTTATTATTGCACAAAAGGCTAGAGGTCTTGAAAGAGCAAACGTAAAAAGCTTTAGACGTGCTTTAGAGTTAATTAAAGATCGTTTAACTACCTCACTTATATTAACAATTCGCAATGCCAGATATACCGCTATATCAATGGAACTTCGGGGTTTCGGTCGTTATAAGGATCGAACCGATGTATATAAATTAGAATTGATGCGTAAGGATATTTTATTTATTGCCTTCTTTACTTTCATAACGATCTTTCTCACCCTTTATCAGTTTAATGTATTGCCCTTTATTCCTCAAGTCCCATCAATTTATCATTTAATCTGGGGTTAAAAGCTACAACTGTGGTAGAGATTTATTAATAATAATATTAATTACATAATTCAGAATGCCAGACCATGAGATTACAGTCATTGCACCGGGACGAGTCTGTCTTTTTGGTGAACATCAGGATTATCTCAGACTCCCTGTGATTTCGGCAGCTATTTCGCTCTATATCGAAATTAAAGCCAAAGAGACTCAAGACAAACAGTTAATAATAGATCTTCAGGATTTAGATCAACAGGAGATAATTCCTCTCAATAATAGAGAAGTTCAATATAAATATTCGCGTGATTACCTTCGTAGCTCTTATAATTTATTCATAAGGAAGGGATATCGGCTAAGTCAGGGGTATTACTGCAGAATTAGCGGAGATATCCCATTTAGCGCTGGAGCTGGAAGTTCTTCGGCACTAGTCATTGCTTGGGCAAAGTTTTTGTCTCATGTTTTTAGGGCAAACCTCTCAACTTTACAGATTGCGGACTTTGGGTATCAAGCAGAGGTCGATGAGTTTAGAGAAGCTGGAGGCAGGATGGACCATTTTACGTCCGCTTTGGGAGGGCTTATCTATCTCAACACAATCCCACCATTTGACCATGAAAATTTAGAAGCCGATATTTCAGGAATAGTGCTGGGAGATTCACTTGAGCGGAAAGATACTGTTTCAGATCTATCCCGAGTAAAAGAACAAGTTGTGATAAGTATATCAGAGATGCGGCGAAATTATAAAGATTTTGACTTAAAAAAGACCACGATCGAAGACCTTACTCCTATGTTAGATTCAGTTTTCCCAGAGGTTGCTAAAAAGATTAGCGCAAATCTTATTAACCGGGATCTTACCCAAAAGGCAAAAAAATTATTATCAATCAGCGATTTTTCGAGAAAAGATTTGGGAGAGTTAATAGATTTGCATCATACTCAACTCAGAGATAATTTACACGTTTCAACTCCGAAAATTGAGAAATTAATCGCGGCGGCCAAAGAGGCAGGCGCTCTGGGAGCAAAGATAAATGGTTCAGGCTTCGGAGGCAGTATGATTGCCTATGCCCCCGATGCAAAAGCAGAGGTGGCCCAAGCGATTGAGGCAGCTGGCGGGAAGGCATATGTTCTAGAGGTAGCGAGAGGGTGTAAATTGTTCGAAACTTAAAAGTTTTAGCTCATAAATCTATAAATATGGTATGATACTGAAAGCAAGTAAGAACATTTAAGGAATGAGAAAAAATGAAAGAATCCAAAAGCTTAAGTCAGCGACTTTATGCCTTTCTAACAGACCCGAAAAGAGTGAAATGGTCCACCATTGCGGCCTTTATGGTGTTTGGGTTAACAATAGCAATCGGATATATAATTGCTCAATTCGATCCCGCCGGACCTGGACCAGATCTTGCGGGATATAATATAATTGATGACTATATTAGCAACATGGGTTCTATTAGATACACGCCCTTTCCTTATTTGTTAGATGCAGGATGTATAATTACATCATTTCTTTTAATTCCAGCAATATTTTATATGGAAAAGGAACTAGCTCCACTCCCAGAAACGGCTGAAGAACTAAAAGAATGTTCACGAATGAGATTACGTCTGGGGAGTATAGGATTTGCGTGGATGGTTATTGGACTTATTGGAATGTTTGGTGTAGGCTTATTTTCCGAAGATATGGGACTTCTCTTACAACCATATACCGGCGAGGATTTACATTGGATATTTACAATAGTGGTATTTGGCGGACTTGCCATGGGCGGTATTTTTTATGGGCTTCTTGTTCTCTTTTACAAGACAATACTCCCAAAATGGTTAGGTCTTTATATGGTTTTTGTACCTTCCATTTGTGCTGCAATTTTATTTGGAACGGGATTCCCACCCATTACTGAATGGATAACTATGATGTCGGCAATTGCATATCTCATGGTGGGGGGGCTATATGTATTGAAGCATATAAACAAAGAATTGGCAGCTCCAAAGACAGATCTCAACAAATCTTAAGAAACAATTTAACAAACTTAAATAAAAAAATCAATTATTATTACACATAACACTTTGAGAAGAAATTACAATTAGAGAAGCCGTCTAATTGTGGAAGTAAAGAAAATGGAATTAGTCCTCAATGAATCCCAAAAACAAGTGTTAAAACAAGTCACCCGCAAATTAAAATCAATTGAAGCGATAAATTCAGAGATAAAACTACCATTTGAGAAGGCACAATCTATCTTAGGATACTTTATTTCTGCAGATCTGGTGGATAGAGAGCAAAAGGTCGAATTAGTTCATGAAATAACTGATGAGGGAACGCAATATTTAGATCATAAACTTCCTGAAGAAGAACTGATTGATCTTGTAAAACAGAAAATCACTGCAATGAAGGATATTAAGAGTAAGATAAAGGACAAGACTAGGTTTAGTATTGCAATAAATTGGGCAAAGAAGAATAACTGGATAGAAATTGATAAGGGAAATGTGAAATTAATTGAAGAGCTATCTGTTATTACTAAAAAAATAGAGGACCTCAGAGAAATACTTGGAACGCCCGGAAAAGGGGAAGAAGTGAATCTGACCGAGTTAACCGAACGAAATTTACTGACTGAGACTGAAAAAAAATTAGATCTGTACAAATTGAAGAAGAGTATTACAGAAAAAAAACTGAATGCCCTTTTAAGTTCGAACATAAAAACTTCAGTGACTTCAGCAGATCTCATGTCAGGGAATTGGAAGAGCTACACATACAAAAAATACAATGTAGATACTCCCACAGAAAAAATTCTGTTTGGAAGGAAATCTATCTATTTAGAATTCTTGAAAACGATTCGAGAAGGATTGCTGGCACTGGGGTTTGAGGAATTTGATAGCCCTATAGTTGATTTGGAATTCTACAATTGTGATTTGCTTTTTATGCCCCAAGATCACGTCGCACGGGGAATTCATGATTTGTTTTTCGTAGATAGTGGGGATAGGGGTGATATTAGAAACAGATCCCTGTTAGAACGTGTCAGTGCGGTGCATCTAAATGGAGCTGAAACAGGTTCTACGGGGTGGAATTATGAGTTTGATGAAAATAAGTCCTCCAATTTGATTTTACGATCACAAACCACAGCAGTATCAGCACATACCCTTGAGGAATTGATGAATCGTCCCGAACCTATGAAGATGTTTTGCCTCGGGAAATGCTTTAGACCTGATACAATTGACCGCACCCACAGCTTTGAGTTCTGGCAATGTGAGGGGATTATCTGTGGAGATAATTTAAGCATCAAGCACCTCTTTGGTATGCTTACCGAGATATGTCACATGGTTGGAGTGAAAAAGATCAAATTTATGCCAGGGTACTTCCCTTTCACGGAGCCAAGTGTTTCCGGATTTATTAAACACCCGAAGCTGGGGTGGATCGAAGCCCTTCCAGGTGGTATTTTTCGACCTGAGCTCCTCTATCCATACAATTATAAAAAAACAGTACTCGCATACGGGATTGGTGTGACCCGATTAGCTATGACTGCCCTTGGGATTGATGACATCCGTGATGTGTATTCGAGTGATGTCGAGCTGCTTAAAAATCTACCATTATATAGGGGGAAAATCGAATGAAGACGGAACTCAAGCTTTCTAAGTTTCTAAAAGACATAGGACATAGTATCAAGCTCGACGAACTCATCGACACCCTTTTCTTATTGAAGGTAGAATTGGAGGAGCTTAATGAGGAAGAAGACATTATCGAATTTGAGATTACCCCCGATAGAGTAGATCTTCTTTCAGTCAAGAATCTCATTAAATTAGTATATAACTACTATGGGTGGGAAAGACAGGAGCCTAATCTTACAGTTCATGATTCAGATTATGAAATTAATGTAATGCAATCGGTACTTCCGATACGTCCTTATATCGCAGGAGCAGTTATTAAAAATCTCATCATAGATCAAGATGATCTAATTGAAATGATCAATTTACAGGAAGCTCTGCATTCATCATTGGCGAGGGATAGGGTGAAGGCTAGTATTGGGCTATATGTTTATGATTTACTGAGATTTCCCCTTATTTACGAAGCAAAATCACCCACCGAAATTGCATTTGAACCTTTAAGTGTAGGTGATGAAACATTTCCGGTTATGAGTGGAAGAGGTATCTTGGAACGGCATCCAACGG
>JAEOSY010000472.1 GCA_016840125.1 Candidatus Helarchaeota archaeon
CTTCCTAATCCTTATTTGGGCTTGTTTTCCAAACTCCCTAGCCCTTTTTTTATCACTAACGAATTTTGTTATCGCCTCGACCAAAACTCTATGATCACCAGGGGAGAACAAAATTGCTTGGTCTCCGTCATTCACAAGTTCAGGGATGCCTCCCACCCGACTTGCGATTATTGCCTTTCCCATTGCTGCCGCTTCCAGCAATGCGATAGGTGTTCCTTCATATAATGAAGGCATCACGAATATGTCACTCGATTTAAGGATCGACATCACTTTGCTATGTTTCTGATAGCCCAACAAATGTACCCGGTTTTGCAACTTAAGATCATTTATCTGTTTATTGAGTTCAAGATAAAGATTACCGTCTCCAACGATCAAACAATAAACCTCAGGAAATTTTCTTGATATCTCTTTAATGGCTCTTATCAAGATGCCATAACCCTTAACCGGTACTAAACGGCCTATGGCTGTGCAAATCACCGAATTTTCTGGGATATTTAACTGTAATAGTCTTGAATCAGAAAGTCCAGTAACGGATTTTGGATCAATCGAGACAGCATTATAGATGAGTTCTATCTTTGACTGAGGAATACCAGATTGAATAAGTTTTTCCTGATCATTTTGAGATACGGTTATATATCCATTAAGGTTGCGATTAGTTAGTAATTCCAAAGATGTGTAAAACCATCCGCGGAATGACCCTTTCCCATGCTCATGGGCATACCAGCTGTGTAATGTTGATACGAAAGCAACTCGCCTAATGGAAGTTGCAATACTTGCCCAAAATTTGGCTTGGATATTGTGAGTGTCCACAACATGGTAACCATCTCGGCGAATTATTGTTATGAGCCGAAACAGTATACGCGGGTCAACCTTATATGACCCTAGATCGTATATTGTCGCTCCAATTTGTTCTGCGGTTTTCAATATTGGGCTGTTTTTTAAACCTGCCAGTGCTATCCGATTGGTTTTTAAATGTTGGAGCAGAGATAGTACTCTCGAACTCGATCCACCATAACGCCTGGAAAGGTCAACAATCAAAACCTTTAGATCAAGATCCGGATTTGACGAGGATTTCATATAATGGATAACCAATCAACTGACCGATGGTATTCTAAAAAATGGATGACGAAACTCGGGGATGCATCAATTTTCGAAATGTGACAGCAATATATTGGGCTCCTCAAAGGGGGAATTAACTTAATATGCTCCCTTCTGCCCAAAAACTGAAATTAATGTTCGAAATAAAATGTTTATATCAAACCAAATACTTTGACGTTCGATATATGCTATATCCATTCTTAGTCTTTCGTCAAATTCCGATTCCCCTCGCCCAATTAGTTGCCATAGCCCAGTGATTCCCGGCATCACATCCAAACGTTCGGTATGCCATAGAGAATAAGTTTCCGCACTAAATGATGTCGGTCTTGGTCCCACAAGACTCATTTCACCTTTGATAACATTGATAATTTGGGGTAATTCATCTAAACTGGTTTTCCGCAAGAATCTCCCCCATTGTGTTATCCGAGGATCATCTGATATTTTAAAATCTGGCCACTTTAATTCATTAAGATGCAAAAGATCGTTTTTCTTTTCGTCAGCCCCCATTATCATCGTTCGAAACTTTATCATCTTAAAACGTTTGCCTCCCTTTCCAGTTCTTTCCTGAGGAAAAAAAATTGATCCGGTCGGATCGTTTACTTTTATCGTAATTGCACAAATTAAAAAAACCGGAGTCAGAATTGGAAGAGAAAGAATTATTATCACCAAATCGATTATCCGTTTAAAGACAATATAAACCTTACCGTCAAAATATCGTCGATGAGGCTTGAACTTTTCCAACCAGGGATTTTTATCGATAACAGATTTTTCCCAGGTCATAATTCTCGTTACAAAACAACATAAATAATTTTATCGCATCAAGATTGTACTTATTCATTGTTATCGAAACCAGGATCTGAATGGCTCAATCGTGGAGAATCAAATCTCGTTACAGCTCGATTCAATAAATCGTCGAAAGTAATTGCGTCCTTTGGAAAACAAGCATATCCATACGAAACAGATAACCCGAGATGTAGATTTACAATACTTTGAATTCTGTTTGCTAGGACAGCAGTCCCCTCAGTGCTGGTTTCTGGTAGTAGCACAACAATTTGATCATCTTTTGGTCTTTCTAAGACAAGATCTGATCTTCGCAAGTCACGATCCAATAACCGTATTAATCTGTTTGATGTATATCTTTTCATCATCCCCTGTAGGATTTCTTCTGCTGTTTGGTGGATTTCGAACTGTGTCGTTTCTGGGTGAACCTTCATTACCAATACGCTTAAGGGAGTATCATATCTGCGACTTCTAGCCAATTCCTTTGCGATATCTATTTCTGCCCGATCAATTCTTTTTACTCGGTCACTAACGTCCCCAAGTGTAACTGTAGCTACTGTTTCTTCTAAATCAAAGATGTATTTCGAGACCCAATAAGCCAACAGAAGGATGAGCACAAGAAAAGCCACCTCTGTAATAGTAATATAAGTGTGAATCCCTCCAATGATCGGACGGGTATTGAATATTACTCCCTTTAGGATTACATACACAACCAACCAAAAACCAACGAGGAGACCCTCATTTGGTCGCCATATTTCAGGTAACCAAACAGTAGATAAGACAACAATAGCCCCAAGAACATAAACAAAACTTTGAATATTTACTACATCAGTTTGTCCAGCAATATCAACGCGCTCTATGTTAAGGAATATACATAAAATAAGTAGAAATAAAAATAACATCGTGCGCAA